>CANETR010000052.1 GCA_947441325.1 Saprospiraceae bacterium | reverse complement strand
CGAATCAGAAAGGCAAATGACTTATGCCGAAGTTGGTTGGGCGATAGCTGCACCAATTCTGGAAATCGAAGAGGGACACCGAGTGGTGAGTATGAAGCTGAATTTTGAAAAGGCTTCGATGTACACACTCAATTTATTAATTAAAGATATCAGTAAAAATCAGGATATTTCAAGAGAAGATGCCTTCTCAAAAGTATTTAAAAATAGCTTGAACATTTATTTTTCGGCATCGAATGGCTGGGTTAAATCGCATACTTGTGAAGTTTTGCCACCAAGCGATTGGTCAGATGCAGAGATAACGATTGTGGCTACACTGCCATCTTCAGCTCCCGAAATTATTCCATTCAATACTGACTTACACGGAAAAGGATTTGATACAAAAAATCCTGTAATGAAGATTGTGCATCAGAATACTGACGTTGTTTTTTCCTATTCCTTTCTGAAAGAACTAAAGCTTGAAAAGATTATTGTAGATGTTACGGTACAGGGCGTAAAAAGACTGATGTTGTTTAATGAATATGGCATTTTGGAATCGAGTATCCCTTTCCAGCCCTTTGGAGCAGTACCCAAACCGGGGTCCTATTTGCTTGTGGGTAAATCGGAGCTTTTCAAAAAAGAATTGACAGATTTGTCAATCAATCTAGAATGGCACAATTTGCCCGATAATAAAAAAGGCTTGAGAGGATATTACCGTGAATATGGACTTAGCATTGCCAATGACAGCTATAAGGTAAGAATCTCTGCCCTATCTGATGGCGAGTTTTGTCCGGCTCCCGAAAATAATATCAGACAATTTAGACTTTTTGAAGATCACCCCGAAGATAAATTCAGGTTGAACGATGAAACTGTTTTTAGCGATTTTGACCTTAAAGCATTGAATATTAAGCCTGACTATAGTTTAAAACTTCCTACGGTTTTCAACAGTGAGCTGAGAAGCGGATATTTCAAAGTGGAACTTACTTCGCCTTCGGTAGCATTTGGTCACGAGGATTATCCTAATATTTATTCCAAAATAATAGCCTATAACGCCAATCCTAAACGTAAGGGCCCTGAACTTCCTTTGCCAAAACAACCTTGGGTTCCGGTGGCGCGTTCCGTTTCGCTCGATTATTCAGCGACTTCTTTGGTAAATGTTATCTCCATTGGTACAATTAATAGAGGCGATGCAGTTGCTGAGGAATTGTATCATGTTCATCCTTTTGGCGTGATTAAAACTTTTGAGAAAGGCAAACCTATGAATCGTTCAATGATTCCCGCTTATGATGAGGACGCCTATCTATACCTTGGAATAACAGATTTTAATCCTCCTTCGCAACTTTCTCTTTATCTCGAATTGAAAGAAAATTTGGATTATTTCTCCATGTTAAAAGGCAAGAGTTCCGATTCGAAACAGGCCGAAATTGTTTGGAGTTATATGGCAAATGATGAATGGAAAGAATTTTCACAAACTCAAATTCTTTCCGATACTACCTTCTCTTTCAACAATTCAGGTATTATTACTTTTGATGTTCCTCGCGATCCAAGCTCAAATAATAATATTTTACCAAAAGGGCAATATTGGATTAGGGCAGCTATTAAAGGTGACGCAACAAGAATGCCTAAGGTGCTTCATATTGCAACTCAGGCTGTTTCGGCTACTTGGGTAGATAATGGCAATGGATTTGAACATTTGAAAAAATCTTTGCCAGGGGGAAGTATTAAAGGTTTAGTAACAGGAATGCCACAAATTCGTGAGGTGAATCAGCCATTCAAATCCTACGCAGGTAGGCCGGGAGAGGTGAAAAAAGAATTTTACACCCGTGCTAGTGAGCGATTGAGACATAAAGGCAGAGCAGTTGCTGCCTGGGATTTTGAACGTTTAGTTTTAGAAAGATTTCCCGAATTGTATCAGGTAAAATGTGTTACACATGTAGGCAATGAAAAATTTGTTGTCAAAGGTAATGTTGTGATTGTGGTTGTGCCCCGTTTCAATGGTGAAAATAACCGCTTGCCAATGGTGAATAATACTACCCTTGAGGCTATAAAACAGTACCTGAAACCCTTGGCATCTCCATTTGTGAATATCGAAGTACGTAATCCGATTTACGAACGCGTTAAAATTAGCGCAGGGGTTCAGTTCGAAAAAGGCAAAAACAATGGTACTTTCCTCAAAAAACTGAATCAGGAAATCATGGTATTCTTGTGCCCATGGATGTATGGTGCCGATCGTGAGTTGGAACTGGGCGGACAAATAGCTAAAGATGTCATTTTGAGCTATATTGAAAAAAGAGATTATGTCGATTTTGTTACCAAGTTCTCTGCAGTGCAGGTATTTCCTACCGAGAAAGGTTTCGATGTTGGCGACACAGCTATAGATGGATCTTCCTCTCCGGTCATTAGGGCAACAACGCCATGGTCCGTATTGATTCCGTTTGCTAATAATCCGATTTTCCTAATCGATGACCTGAGCTTCCAGTCACCAGAGAAGGCAGGAATTGATTCGATGTTGCTTGATGGCGATTTTGTAATGACTGAAGAAAAGGAATTTGAATAGATTTTTTAAATTTTCACAAACAAAAGCAATCGAAATTTGATGTAATTTCCGATTGCTTTTGTACTTTTGGAACTGAACAACTCTAAAAACCTACCCCTAAACATGGCTCTACTGACGCGCAGTACCCTAAAAAACCTTTTCAAAAGAGGCATGGTTCCTTCCGAAGTGAACTTTGCCGATTTGATTGATTCGACAGTGAATAAAGTCGATGACGGATTTTCTCAAAGCAGTACAGATGGTTTTATGTTGGCTCCCCAAGGACCAAACAACCGTTTAATGAGCTTTTTTGAAAGTATCCGCGACCCCAAAGCAGCCTTTTCTATCTCGATGAATCCAAGCCCGCATAGTCAGGGGCTTAGTTTTAACGATGATGAAAATAACAGCATGCTTTTCTTGCGAAAAGGTGGAAATGTAGGGATAGGAACTACCTTGCCAAATTTCAAACTCGAGGTAAATGGAATGACAGGTATGGCGGGTCGGGTTGGTACTTTTGCAGTGGGCGAAATTCCTGCCGATGGCCGTTGGCATCCGATTATTACTGATCTGGAAGGTGTACAGGCTTTTGAAATTATGGCACATGCCGCTGGTCGTACTGGCCGTGGGAAATATGCGTTGAGTCATGCTGTTGCACTCTCAACCTACGGAAAAGGATCAATCCGTCATGTAAAAGCAAGCTATGGCTTCTTTTGGAGAAAAATCAGCTTCCGTTGGACAGGCAGCGAATCAAATTATAGACTCGAGGCGAAAACTGCAGGCAATTACGGATTTTTGGATGCGGAGGAAAAACGTCATGCAGTCCTCAGATATTGGGTTGCAAAGCTTTGGGATGATACTAGCATGCTGCCAAAAGGTATGACGACTGTAGTAGTTCCAAAAGATGAAAAACCCAAAAAGTAGATAGCATCAGCGCTGAACTTTTTTTATTAGATTTAAGTTTAGAAATATGAACATCCAACTTATTATTGCCAATGAACACAGCGGAATTAAAGATTAAACTATTTCAACTACTCGATAAACACGATGAAGCTGTTCTTATGGAGTTGTATAGTATTTTTGCTGAAGGACATTTTTTAAATGATAAGAGATTAAGTTCTGAGATAAACTTAGAACTTAATTACTTGGCTATGAGCATGGATAAAAAGCGAGAAAAAGCTGCACAGGAATGGATTGAAAACACTTCAGATTTTGAAAATTGTGAAGAGGAGATCTGAAATTTGGTGGGTAAATTTTGACCCTTCTGTTGGAGAGGAAATTAAAAAGAAAAGGCCCGCGGTTATCATCAGTAATGACGTATCAAATAAGTACCTAAAGCGATATCAAGTATTACCTGTCAGTACCCAAGTTGATAAAGTTTATCCCTGTGAAACCCTTGTAAACATAAATGGTAAAACATCTAAGGTTATGGCCGATCAGCTAACAACAGTTAGTGAGCTAAGATTTTTAAATAAAATTGGGACTTTAACAGAGGAAGAAATGTTGTTGGTTGAGTCAATTATTAAATTACAACTAGGCCTTAAATAATGGATTGTACTAAATTCCTAAAATCAGAATTGCCCCTCTTACTTTCTGAATTGCAATCAACAGCAGCGCCCAAATGGGGACTTATGTCTGCGCAGCATATGATTGAGCATTTAAGTGGAGTTATAATGATTTCGAATGGAAGATTTGAAGCTCCTGCTATGTACGAGGAGGAAAGACTTTCAAAAAATTATAGCTATATAATTAAAGAACAAAATAGGATTAAGCGTAATACTAAAGCGCCTATACTTCCAGAAAATCCATTGCCCTTGCGTTTTGCCACTTTAGCCGAAGCCAAGGAAAAGCTACTAAAAAGCATCGATTCATTTTTCGCCTTTTACGAAGCAAATCCCGACACTAAACAAATGCACCCAGCATTTGGGCTGCTAAATTTTGAAGAGTGGACCTATTTTCATTGCATTCATACGCAATACCACTTGGATCAGTTTGGCTTATTTGAAGGCGGAGCAAGGGAATAGCCCTATTTTGTTTTTCTTACAAGTGTATATAAATTGGAACTGAATTGTAGAATATCTACTACAAGGCTATCGTTTTTAAGCGATTTGATAGCTATAGTGCCAATTACCTTTTCATCTGAATTGATTAATTCAACAGAATTTCCAAAGAGCCTATAACGTCCGCTGAATTCAGATGGACCTAAGCGGCATTGCATTGTTTTATCTTTATTGAACGTAAGATCAACTTTCTCTGAGGTCCAACTGCCGTACAAATCATCGGTTTTGTAATTGTTGCATGCCGCAAATAAAAGGAGCAGGGTTGAAATAATCAGAATTTTTTTCATGACTTTTTATTTAACATTTAACATTGCAAATCAGCTCCATCAGTGTATCGAAATGAATCGCCTTTTCGAAAAGATGATCATTGTACTGAGTTGCACTTAATTTTAACGTATCAACCTTGCCGTTAATTGCATGTAAGGTAATCATTAGATTGCCAAATTTCTGATTTCTTTTCTCGCCGTAGCTCAGATTTAAGGCTAGGGGAGGTTTAAGATAGTGCCTTTCAATTATTTCAGTACAGATACCTTTTGAAATAGTCTTAGAATCTGAAACCTGAACCCAATAACTTTCGTCGTTGGACAACTTATTTTTGAAATAATCGAAAAGAGCGGTAAAATCCTGCTGATGCCAGCGGGCATCATCAAATTTAATGGCAAAGCCATTCACAGATGGAATCGTTAAGAAAGTTAAGGCATCATCGCAACGACCCCTTGTACGGTAGGATAAATATTCATTATAAAGCCAGCTGAGGCTATTGGTTTTTGCAGTAGATGCTGACCAATTTTTGTAATACTCGTTATCAGTTTCGCAGCGTTTAATGACGTCATGGCATAAAACCTTCTCTTCCTGCACTTTATCTTTTAGTGTAGCCTGTTCATAGTATTGATAGCTCGAGAATATGTTTTTTAATCTTTCCCAAAAACGCATAAGTGGTAGTGCTTGACCTGGACTATTCAAAAATATTCTTTTTTATTAGGCTATATTTCTTTTTTAATGGCAATTCTGAGGAATAGGTTGTAAATTTACCCCATCAAAGTCATAGATAGGTTATAAACAAAGTAAAGGCAAGATAGTTCTTTGCCAAATCAATAGAAATATGAATGAAGATTATCTCAAGGGCTTGAACCCTGTACAATACAATGCAGTTACAAAAATTGACGGACCAGTTCTGGTGATTGCCGGGCCTGGTTCGGGCAAAACAAGAGTACTTACTTATCGTATTGCGCATTTGGTAAATTCGGGTGTTGCGCCTTGGGAAATTTTGGCTTTGACCTTTACAAATAAGGCTGCCAAAGAGATGAAGGAACGAATCGGAAAAGTGGCTGGTGATAAGGCCAATCAGATTTGGGCGGGGACCTTTCATGCGATTTTTGCCAGAATTTTGAGGGCAGAGGCTACCAAAATTGGTTTCCCATCCGATTTTTCTATTTATGATCCATCCGATGTTAAAAGTTGTATTGCCGAAATTGTAAAAGGTCAGGGTTTTGACCCAAAAGCATATGGCGTATCCGATATCTATCATCGGATCTCAATGGCTAAAAACTGTCTGATTAGTCCTCGTGACTATGCAGCTGATGCGGAGCGACTTTTAGATGATAAACAGGCAAATATGCCCTATGTGTACAAAATTTACGATCTGTACATAAAAAAATTGCAACGCTCCGGGGCAATGGATTTTGACGATTTACTTTTTCAGATGCACCGTTTGCTCAAAGAAAACCCCGACAATGTTGTTGAAAAATATCGAAAAAAGTTCAAATATCTTTTGGTTGATGAGTTTCAGGATACAAACTCATTGCAGTATGGAATCATTCAGCTGCTGGTAAAATACCCGGGTAGCCCTCAAAATATTTGTGTAGTAGGCGATGATGCTCAAAGTATCTATGCTTTTAGGGGAGCAACCATTCAAAATATTCTCGATTTTGAAAAGGATTATCCAAATCTCCAGGTATTTAAGCTCGAGCAAAATTATCGTTCTACAAACTATATTGTTCAGGCGGCCAATGATGTGATTTCGCACAATAAAAAACAAATTCGAAAAAAAATATATACGGAGAAAGGAGAAGGAGAGCAAATAAAAGTCATCAGGGCAGTAAGCGATAACGAAGAAGCACGTATGGTAGCCTCAATGATTGCCGAGCTTAAGCTTAGGCATAGGATGAAAAATGAAGATTTTGCCATTCTCTATCGTGTCAATGCACAGTCAAGGGTTTTTGAAGAGTCTCTAAAGGGCCATAGAATTGCCTATAGAATATATGGGGGCCTCTCTTTTTATGAAAGAAAGGAAATTAAAGATTTGATCGGCTATTTGAGGGTGATCGTAAATCCCAAAGATGAGGAGGCACTGAAACGTATTGTAAATTATCCTACTCGTGGAATAGGCGATGCCTCACTTAGTAAACTATCTTTGGCTGCCGAAGTAAATGCCATTCCACTTTGGGAAGTTTTGAAAAAAGCAGTCAGTTTTGATAACAGTATTTCAACAAGAGCAGCCAAATCAATTCAGGAATTTGTGATGCTTATTGAAACTTTTCAAAGATGGTTGCAGACAGAAGATGCCTATGAAATGGCAAAAAAAGCCGCTAAATTATCTGGTATTCTCGATGATTTGGCCAAAGATAAAACTCCCGAAGGGCAGGGTAGGATAGAAAATGTTCAGGAGTTGCTCGATGGTATTAAATCCTTTGTTGAAGAAGATACTATTGGCGAATTACAAACAGAGGTACAGGATAAAACCCTGAGCAGTTATTTGCAAAATATAGCATTGGTTACAGATTCCGACAAAGATGAGGATGACAATGACCGGGTAAAACTGATGTCGGTACATGCAGCCAAAGGCTTGGAGTTCAAAGCGGTGTTCATTACCGGTATGGAAGAAAATCTTTTCCCATCGCTCATGGCACTAAAATCGAAGGATAGCCGCGCTGCTATTGATGAAGAAAGGCGTCTTTTCTATGTTGCTATTACAAGAGCAGAACAGCATTTGGTATTAACCTACGCATCAAGTCGTTACCGATTTGGTAAAATGCAATACAATAATTCAAGTCGCTTTTTGGAGGAAATTTCATCAGATTGCATGGAGATAAAATCCAACAACGAAACCGCAAAAGTTGGCGGTATGAAATTGCCCTCACAGATAAAAATGCCATTGAAAACTACTTCATCACAGGCACCTATTCAAATAAAGGTTAGCCCGGTGCATCTTATTATTCCTGGTGCAAAAGTGTTGCACGAGCGATTTGGAGAGGGAAAAGTGATGAACGTGGAAGGTGCTCCCGACAATAAAATTGCCAGTATATTTTTTGGTGGAGATATTGGAGAAAAAAGGATTATGCTCAAATTTGCAAAGCTTCAGGTGCTTTAATTTATTTAGGCATCTAATTTAATGTGCCAATACAAGCGAATTGTTTGTCGAGAATGCCTTTTCGTGCACCTTAAAACCAAGTAATTGAATCTCCGAGCTTAGAAAGTCCTCTTTAATGGGTTCAGTTCTCATGAGGTCAGTGCTAAGGTATTTCTTATTGGAATCGCAAAATATAGTAACTACATTGGCGTCATATCCTAGTTTTTCCTGTGCTATCAGCGCGCCAAGGAAATTAGCACCAGAAGAAATGCCTAAGCCAAGTCCAAGTTCATTAGAAAGTTTCTGAGCCATGATAATGGCATCGCCATCATCTACACAGATAATGTCATCCAGTTTATTAAGTTCACAAACCTGTGGGATAAATTCATCTGAAATGCCTTGAATGCGATGTTTTCCAACTTTGTGACCTGTTGTAAGCGTTGGAGAATTGGCGGGTTCGAGCGGATGAATCTTAATAAATGGATGCTGTTCTTTTAAAAAACGGCCAACGCCCATGACTGTGCCACCTGTGCCAACACCTGCAACAAAGGCATCTGGCTGAAGGCCAATATCGGAAAGTTGTTTGTCGATTTCGGGACCAGTGCTATGATAATGCGCATCTGGGTTGTTACAATTGCTGAATTGATGAGGCAAGAAGCCTTCACAGTTTAGAGCAGCTTCATCGGCCATAGCTATACTACCCAAGAATCCTCCTTCTTCTTTACTCACTAGACGAATTTCTGCGCCAAATGAACGAATGAGATTTTTACGCTCCTCGCTCATCCAGTCAGGCATAAATATATTCACTTTATGTCCAAGGACACGGCCAATTGCGGCAAAAGAAATACCAGTATTTCCGCTTGTAGCTTCAAAAATTTCCATTTCTGGTTTAAGGCTTCCGTTTTCAATTGCTTTAGATAGGATATGTAAGGCCATTCGGTCTTTGATGCTGCCTGTCATATTGAAACTTTCGGCCTTGGCAAAAATCCTTCTTTTTTTATTTTTGAACAAAAAGTTGATTTCTAACAAGGGTGTGTTGCCTATCAACATTTTCACTGAGTTCAAAATTTGTGCCCTGTTTTTCAAGTTGTCTGATTTTTATGTGACATTTTTTATTTTTCCATCGCAAAGGTATGTAAATTTTTATTTTAATTTTAATTAAAATAATTATAAAAAACAGAATTATAATTTGTTTGAGTTGGTTTTTCTGCTAACCCACCAACCAAAGGCCGCAGCAGTAAAAAACATAATCAAGCTGTAAACAGCAGGAGGGAAGGACATGGCATCGTTTTTCAATACATTCAGTGCGATATAAATTGCCAAAGTACCATTATGAATGCCTATTTCCATACCTAT
>CANETR010000051.1 GCA_947441325.1 Saprospiraceae bacterium | reverse complement strand
TCAGACAAAGTGTGATAATATTCAAAAGTTTTTACCCTACCAAGAGATAGTATTTTTGAAACAAGAATGCTGATATTGCTTCCTACAAAGTGCCCAATTACAATATCGGGCTTATTTTGTTTGTAGATTTTGTAGAACCAAATAAAATCAGCAAAAGACGTTGGTCTGTCTTCTGATGACCATGAAAACAAATTGATTTCACCATTTTCTGTTTTGATAATTTGTTTTTCAGAGAAATATGGTTTATGAGATATAAAAACAACTTTGTGTCCCAAATTTGCCAAATGATGAGCAAAATGAAAACTAATCGAAGAGAATGTAGTCTCGCTATAATTATGTGCAATAAGAATTGTTTTCATAATTTTATTTTAATTCTTCTATTTTGTGACCAACAAAGTAAAGTGTAGAACCATTATATTTATTAAACAAAGCTTTTATAAATTCAGAATAAAAACCCATTCTTTTAAAATTAATATATGGGAATTTTTTAACTGTTGCTTTGCATTCTATAAAGTGATTAAATTCAAAAACATTTATAATATTCTCTTTTGTAAAGAAGTTTAAATGAATTGGCGGTAAGTCTTGAAAAATGTCATCTTTCTTTCTATTCGGATAATTATAAATTTTATCATAGTTTGGTACAGAAAGAATTATTTTACCATCTTTATTTAATCTTTTGTGAGCCAATTCAATAAACACCTTTAAATCCTGAAGATGCTCTAATACTTCCCAAAGCATGATTACATCAAAAGATTCTTCAATTTTTTCCATTGCCTTGAAATCATCATTTATGGTATTTAGCCCTAACTTCTGTGATTTATCATAGGACTCTTTGTCGATTTCAATTCCCAAATAAGCAATACGGGCATCATGTTTCTGAATATAAGAGCCTATCAACCCTACTCCGCTTCCTATTTCGAGAACCGATTGACATTGCTTATTTAAAACATATTTTTTTAAAAGTTTGGCCCGGTGAAAACCAACTTTGATTTTTTTGTTTTCCAGAAGCATTTTATATTCTACAACAGAATGATATTTGTAATGTGTATTTGCCTTATTATATAAATCATCATAAACTTTTACAAATTCATCTTGTGTAAAAATGGTCAAGCAAAAAATTAATTTACAGTTTTCACACTGCCCTAAATTATACTTTTCGTTGACTATTTTAATGCTATTATTACAAACTTTACAAGTGTTATATTGCGCCATTTTTTTTACGTTTCGTTTATTTTGGTTTATTAAATAATAAACTAAACCAGCCAATTGTTCTCCCAAGAGCTTCGGTAAAAGCCTCTTTTCGTTTATTTTTCGTAAAGGTATTGCTAAATCTAATGATTGTCAAAAGTATCGTTATCGAATGCCATCTAATCCTTGCATCTAATAGAGGTTTGGGGTTTTTGGTTCGCCAAACATACCAACCGTTTCGCACCACCATTTTACCATACTGATATTTATTAGGCCTTCCTGAAGCATCGTGATAATGATACAATTTTGCTGTTGTATTCAGATATAATTTTCCTTTTTTGGCAACTCTAATCGAAAAATCAGCATCTTCATACAAGCCATATCCTTCAAAATAAGTAGAAAATTGTAAGGTTTCAAAAACATCTTTTTTAAAAGAGGAGACACCACCCATTAGTTGTTCAACTTCATATACTTTCCCACTTGGCGGCAAAAAACCAACACTTCTTCCGTGTGAATATAAACTGGAAAATCCAGGTGGACAATCGCTGTCCAATCCAAACCTTTTTCTCATTATAAACCGGCTTCCTTCTTTTCGTTTCCATCCATCAAAATAGAATTCATTTATGTTTGGTTTATAATTCTCTCCAACATATTCGCATCCTGCTTCATCATCAATAATATAGCCACCAACACCCAAAGCATCCGGATGTGTTTGATATGTATCGAGTAAATTCTCAAAATAGTTTTTTGTCAGAACAATGTCATCATCAAGAAAGCAAATTATATCTGTTGAATCTCCAACTCTTGCGATTCCGTAATTCCTTTGCTTTGTTAAGCCCCGATGCTCTTTCGGGACTTTAAAATATTGCAGATTTTGAAATTTATTCTTTTCTAAAATTGCTTCTGTCTCATCCTTTGTTGAACCATCAATTATTAAAATTTCGTTCGGATAAAGCGTTTGTTCCTTTACTGAGTTCAATAATGTCAGCAAGGGATTTGGACGCATATAAGTACAAACTATCAGTGTGAAATTCATGTTCGATTTTTTAATTCATTTGCCCAATATACACTTTTGTTCCATTTTTGTTTGAACGTTTTTATATATCCAAAAGGATTGCGTAAAAAACTACTATTCAGATTTTTTATAAAAATCATAGATTTATAGTTCTGTATTTGTTCTTTCGTATCGTATAACAATCTATACAACATAACTGTTGGTGATGGTTTTGGCTGAATTTCTTCATTCTGCCATTGCAAAACCGGCTTGGTTCTGAAACCACCAATGGGAGCTTTTAAATGTAAAATAGTTGTAGTAGAAATATATAAAACGTCAAATCCTTTATTCCTTAATTGCATTCCAAAATCGGCGTCTTCACCAAAACCAAACTCAAATCCCATATTAAATTTAAGTCCTTTTAAACATGATGATTTAACAAACGCGTGTCCGGCTCCAAAAACTGGAAACTGAACGGGTAATTGTGGTGCTATTTCTTGTGATTTTAAACGACACGCTATTAAAAAAATTTCATTTCCTGTAATTTCAAATGCCTGCATCGCCTTTTCGAGTATATCATTTTCAAAAACAATATCGTCATCAGCCATAAAAACAAACTCACTTTCTATCAGTGACAAACCAATGTTTCTGGCATTACAGGCACCGGTTTGATGCGTGAAATGATGCTTTATGGCAAAAGGCCATTTTTTATTTTCAATGAAATCTAAATCAGATTGGCTTTCTTTATCCGGATTTTGTTCAATTATAATTACATTTTTTGGTATATAAGTTTGTGATGCTAAGTTATTTAAAACATTTAACAGATAATCTTTTCGCCCAATGGTTGGAATTAAAACATCTATTGTTCCAAGCTCAATATTTTTTTTATTCGATGCTAAGACAATCTGATTTAACGCTTCGGAATTAAAATTTCGCTTTCTGTAAAACAACGAAAAAACAAATGGCACCAATTGAAATTGCTTCTCAAAAAGTAACAAATTAAAAAATAACAGAAAAACCCAACGTTTTTTGTAATGTTGTTTGGTAAATCTGAAAAGTTCATATGTATTGGATTTTCTTTTTGATTCGACTACTTTCTTTTGCATAAGCAATCTTGGTTCGGAATAGCAAAAAAGTCCATGCGGCATAGCACTTTTAGCAAACGAATTCAGAAAATAATCAAAGTTATCCTTTGCCTTTAAGTCTTTTTTACAAGCATTTATAACAGATGCATGAACAGCACCAACCATGCTGCTCATCTGCCAGGTAGCATATCTCACTTCTTTATTAATTTTAATAAAAGGTGAATCTTCAAAATAACCCAATCGGTTGTCTAAAAAATTATTGGTTGAAGATGAATATGAGAAGAGTAATTTTTTGTGGTGAAATAAAGTTTCAATTGCTGAAACGTTCAAATTATCCCTCTCGCTTTCGTGACACCAAACAACTATTTCATCTCTAAACTTATCCGTTAAATCAATTAAGACCTCAGCAATATTGCGGTTTATTTTACTAGGAAAAGTGCCAGTTTCTGTTGAAACTATTTCGGTTACCTTTGATTTATTGTGATAAATGATAATCATTACAACTTCTTCTTATTTACTTTTTGATAAAAATCAGCACTTTGCTTGGCAACAACTTCAATACTAAATTTTTGTACTACCTTTTTTCTTGCTTCTATACCAAACTGATTTCTTAATTTTTGATTATCTAGTAATTCTAAAATTCTATCTGCAAACAAATTATGATTCTTTGGATGAACCAAAAAACCTTCCACACTATCTTCTATTATTTCTGCTGCCCAACCAATATCGGAAGCGACAATTACTTTTTTAAGCGCCATGGCTTCAATCCAGGAAACAGGTAAGGCTTCGGCAAAGGTTGGAAAAACACAAACGGAAGCCAATGAAACATTAGCTTTTATTTCGTCATATGCAACACTGCCAATATAGTTCACATTTTTCAAAGCTGTTGCATCAAATAAAGATTGCATCATTGCCCAAGTTGAATGATTTCCAGAAATAATATCCGAAGCATCACGACCAATTACTATCAATTTGGCTTTGTTATTTTTCTTGTAAACTTCATTAAAAATCAATGGCAATTCTAAAAGCCCTTTTTTTCTAATTAAAGTTCCAAAATATAAAATAGTATTCTCTTCAACTTTAGTTACACTTTCTGTAGAAAACTTATTAATATCAATACAATTGGGAATAATGGTAAAGTCGCGTTCCAATGAAAATAATTCTTTAGTCAAATCTGCTGTGTATTGACTAACAGAAAGTAAAGCAGTAGCATTTTGTAACGCTCGTTTTTCTCGAAATCTGTTCCAAAATTTCACAGGACGATTATCCAAATTACAAAAATAAGTATCGGAACCATTAAGCCTTATAACAACCGGACATTTAGGCTTTATATAGGATGTTATGCCTGTCCAATCTGGAGCTTCAACAATATCAAGTTGATGATTTTCAACTAAATTATCGATTAAATTTTCTATTTTTTTTTGGGTCAAAAGTCTTGAAAACCCTTTTAGTTTTACATTCTTAATCTTATAATAGTAGATATTATTTTCAACGAATATTTCGTCTTCTTTTTGTCCATAAACCAAAACAAAGACTTGATGACCAATAAGAGTTAATCCTTTGGAAAGATTTAAAATACTTGTTCCAATTCCTCCAGATGAACCCATTTTTGGATGTGGAAATTCTGGTGTTAGAAAAGCTATTTTCATATTAATTGGAACTGTTATGAATATAATATGGTGATAAATCCTTAACTATAACTGTCATTTTTGAAGGCAAAATGGTTTTTCCGTCAGCAATATTTTCAGTCACTACCGCATTTGCACCAATCGTTACATTATTGCCAATCGTAATATTGCCAAAAACTCCAGCATTCGGACCAATAAAAACTCGGCTTCCAATAGTTGGAACTCCTTTTTTTTCTCCATAATTGCTTACGCCCATAGTCATTCCTTGCGAAATATTACAATTTTCACCTATAACAGCATCACCGTGAATGACAATATTTCCAAAATGACCAATGTAAAGACCCTTACCAATTTGAGTTCGATACGAAATATCAAAGCCGTATTTAACTTTTAATCTTCTGAGCCATAAAAAGAAAAAGTAAAACAACAATCTGTTTTTTCTTCTGTAATGTTGGGTTAAACGAAAAATTGTCATGAATTTCAGACCCGGATTTGGTTGCAGGTAAAAGGTAGAAAATAAAACTCCAATAGATATCTTTTGGATACCACAACGTTTATAATCGGATAGGATATAATCTTTTAACATTACTTTTTACAAATTTCGTTTATGGCATTCCAAATTCTTTCAGAAGCTTTTTCCGGTGGATGTTGATTAATTTTCTCAAACCATTTTTGGGCTGCAGCAACTGTAACTTTTGAATCTTTAGTTAACATCTTCTCTATTATCTCTGCAATTGTATTAGTACTATCAATCCAAAACACCGCATTATTTATAGGCATTGATCTAAAATGTATAAAGTTATATATTTTTTTAACCGACCAATCAGGAAATTCAGTATTTAATACATCATAATTTATAAAACCACAAGGTTTTTCATATGCCACAAAATCAAAAACCATAGACGACCCTAAATTAATTACTAATTCCGAATGATAGATAGTATTCATTTGTAGTACTAAATCTTCTTTTGTGGGTAAAATAGTATTCCATCCTTCTCCCATTTTTTTCCATTTTGGGTCTAAACAAGTGATTAGGTCTTTATTTTCATTTAAAACCGAATCAAATCTTTTAGAAAAATCTACGGGACAACGACGAAATAAAATTCCAATATTATTGCCATTTGCATTTAAATATTTTACCGCTTTAACAACATCTGATAAATACTGCGGATCATTAGGAGATGTAGTTACATCATCACCCGAAAAGCAAATGTATTTTTTATTGAAATCTAAATGATGTTTTTCATAAAAAGTCTCTTTAGATTCTATTATTTTTTTGTCAAAATGAGGCACAAATTGTGGTGTACCAGTAACAATAATTTGATTTTCATTTACTTGCGGATAATAACATTGGAGTTCATTCTTCATATGTTCACTCCAAACGAAATAATAATCAGTTTCGATTATTTTGGTCCCTTTTGGTAAATTATCCCAAGAAAAAATAAACGTTGCCGTTGGTATTCCTAAATCTTGCGCAGCTAAAATTGAAGCAACTGCAGTTGTAATTCTTTGATTAGTACAAAAAACCATAGCAGGATTTTCAGTTTGAAGAGTTGCTAAACTATCAAAATATAACTTGGTCTTTCTTTCGTTTTTAGATATATTTTTCCTGATTCTATTTAAACCGCTTTCTGAATTATTCCAAAATATTAACCATTTTACAATAAGTGTTTTTAGTGTGGCTTTTACTCCTTTATAGGAAAATGGAAAACGATAAGAATTGTAAACTTTATCTTTTGATTTCTTTATATTTTGGTTTAATTCAATCTGAATTTGGGTATTTTTTAGTAAATCGGTAATTGGATGTATTTTTGGATTGACTATTTTTATTTCATTAAACCCTAATTTAGTAAGATCAAAAGGAGTAGCATTCCAAAAAGTAATTTCAAATCCATTTTCAATACCCAATTGATGAAAATTAGTAAAGGCAAAATTTCTTAAACCAATACCATCTGGAAGAAGTATAAATATTTTAGGATTTTGCATTACTACTATTTTTAACTTTATACGAATTTAGGAAAAAGGCAATAAGAACTCAACATGGTAATATTCTATATTTGTAAAAAATAATCTAATCAAAATCTATATTCTTAAATTTCTTTTGATGATTTATTTCCCAAATTTTGCTTAATAATAACGAATTTAAAAACAATTCAGCACTGTTTCCTTTTCCAAAATCATTGTATGCTTGGCTAATTTTATGATTAGTTACTGAATGAAGTGATTTAATTATATTTTCCTTTTGGTAATCAACATTTATAATATCAGCATTTAAGGTTCTGTTTTGCTGACGTGTACCAATATTTATAACAGGGATACCGTAGTAAGGGGCTTCTCTAATACCTGCACTACTGTTGCCAATAATAAATTTTGCCTTTTTTAGTAAAACCAAAAAATATTCAAATCGCAAAGATGGAAATATTCTAAATCTCTTATTATTAGCTATTTTTTGATAAGCATCAATTATGTATTTACTACCTAAATCATTATTGGGAAAAATAACAACAAAATTTTCATCAACGGCAAGTAAACTTGATACAAAATCATCGGCATATTGTTTCATCTGCTTGTCTTCGGTTGTAACCGGATGAAACATAACAATAGCATATTGGTCGAAATCAATTTGATAATATTCTTTTACGCTTTCTTCAGTCGGCAAATTTTCGGAAAACATAATATCAATATCGGGTGAACCAATTGTAAAAATAGACGATTTTATTTCTCCCATTTGCAGTAATCTTTTCGCAGCTTCATCATTAGAAACAAAATGAATATGACTTAATTTAGTTACACTGTGTCTGATTAATTCGTCTACAGTTCCTGATAATTCACCGCCTTCAATGTGTGCAACGAGAATATTATTAAGAGACCCTACAATTGCACCGGCTAAAGTTTCTACCCTATCTCCATGTATGACAATCAAATCCGGGTTTATTTTTTTGCAATAACTTGAAAAACCCTCTATCGTTTTTGCCAATGTTAAATCCATTGTGTTTTCATGCGTATGATTTTGAAATGCATGAATATTTTTAAAATTACATCTTTCAATTTCTATAAGCGTGTAGCCATATTCTTTTTGCAAATGCATGCCCGTAACAAAAACAAATACTTCAAACTCCTGATTATTTTCAAGAGTAGAAATCAATGATTTTATTTTACCAAAATCAGCACGGGTTCCGGTAAGAAAAAGGATTTTCTTCATTTTACTCAAAATCTGTAAAATCTAACTGTTCATCATTTTCAATATCTCTGATAGCTATTTTCCCTAATATACCATTAAAATGTTCTGCCAAAATTTTTCCAGTTCCTGGGCGTTTTACCCAAATATTTTCTTTGGATAATTTTTCTCCCTTTTTTATGGATGCTATACTACAAACCGTTGCGAAAGCAAAGTCAATTGTAACTTGTTCTTCTTTGGCTGGTACTTTTTGACCACCACGCATTTGCCAAATTTCTTTAGAAGAAACTATCAATTCAGCACATGCTTTTTCATCCATACTGCAAACAATATCTGGTCCTGTTCTTTGCATATGATCTGTGAAATGGCGTTCTAAAATGCTTGCGCCAAGTGCAACAGCTCCAAGGCAAGCATTATTATTTAGTGTATGATCTGAAAGTCCGAAAACCTTATCAGAAAAAGCATTATGCATTTGCATCATCGCGCCAAAACGCACTAAATGAATTGGTGTCGGATATAAATTAGTTGTATGTAATAAGGCTAACGGAATTTTATGCTTGTCAAAAATAGCAACTGCTTTTTGAACACTTTCTATAGTATTCATTCCGGTGCTTAAAATTACTGGTTTACCAAAAGTGCAAATATGTTCTAATAATGGATAATTATTACATTCGCCGGAACCAATTTTATAGGCTGGAATGTCAAACTTCTTTAATCTTTCAGCTGCTGCACGTGAGAAAGGTGTAGAAATAAAAATCATCCCTTTGCTTTCTACATAATTCTTAAGTTCTAATTCATCAGCTTCATTTAAAGAACATCGTTCCATGATTTCATATATGGAAACATTAGCATTACCGGGAATTACATTTTTGGCAGCACCGCTCATTTCATCTTCAACAATATGAGTTTGATGTTTAACAACCTCAACGCCTGCTCTATGAGCAGCATCAACCATTTCTTTGGCAACGGTTAGCGAGCCTTCATGATTTATTCCGATTTCTGCAATAACTAATGGGGGGAAATCGGGTCCAATTTTTCTTCCTGCTATTTCTATAAATGGGTTCATATTAAAAATTATGAATTATGAATTATGAATTATGAATTATGAATTATTACATAAATATTCTGCATATTCAAAGTCTTCTTGAGTATCAATATCAACTTGAGAAAAAATATGATTTGTGACGAATGGAAAAGCGTTTTCCGTTATAATTTTGCCTTT
>CANETR010000050.1 GCA_947441325.1 Saprospiraceae bacterium | reverse complement strand
TCAACAAGATCTTTAGCTTCTTTCAAGCCAAGACCAAGGAGATTCTTAACCTCTTTAACTACATTAAGTTTGTTAGCACCACCTGATTTCAGGATAACATCAAACTCGGTTTGTTCAACAACAGCAGGAGCATCAGATGCACCACCACCAGCTACCATTACAGGAGCTGCAGCTGCTGGTTCAATACCGTAATCAGCTTTTAGAATGTCTGCTAATTCTTTAACTTCTTTTACTGTGAGATTGACCAATTGTTCGGCCAATGTTTTCAAATCTGCCATTTTATTATAGTTTTAAATGATTCTACAAATGAATGTTAAAAATATTGATGTTGGAGGAAGCCGTTTGAATTTATCCGCGCTCTTCCAGAGTTTTGAGTAAACCACCAATTGTATTGCTGCCATACTGCAATGCACCCACAAGGTTCTGCATTGGAGATTGTAGCATTCCAATAAGTTCGCCAAGTAATTCCTGCTTTGATTTGATTTTGACGAGAGAATCTAATTGATCGTCTCCAACAAAAATCGCTGAATCAATAAATGCAGCTTTTACAAGCGGTTTCTCATTGTCTCCGCGGAATTCTTTAATAGTTTTGGCGGGAAGGTTACCTGAATCGGTAAACATCACAGCCGAAAAGCCTTTTAGAGCACCTATTAGTTCGGAATAATTCTCGTTATTTTCTTGAGAAGCACGTTCCAACGCTTTTTTGATAAAAGAGTTTTTCACAACAGTCATCTGAATGCCTTTTTCAAAGCAAAGACGACGTAATGCGTTAGTCTTTTCTACATTAAGCGCAGAGTGGTCAGTTATATAAAAAAACCGAGATGATTTGAACTGGTTGCTAAGCTCTTCGATTACCGCCGCTTTTTCTTCGCGTTTCATTTTATTCTATGTTTTAAGACCTTAACGAATTGATTAACTAATATTAACGAGCTATTTTAGTGTCTATTTTTACACCAGGGCTCATTGTAGAAGCAACCGTGATAGTTTTTACGTAAGTACCTTTTGCGGTTGAAGGCTTCATACGAACCAAAGTATCTATAACCTCTTTGGCGTTATCTATCAATTGATTAGAATCGAAAGCGACTCTACCAACTGTAGTATGAATAATACCGTATTTGTCAACACGGAATGAGGTCTTACCTTTTTTGATTTCGCGAACAGCGTCACCGACATTGGCAGTAACAGTACCAGTTTTGGGGTTTGGCATCAGGTTTCTTGGACCCAATACACGACCTAATTTACCCACTTGAACCATAACGCTCGGCATAGCAACAATTACGTCTATATCCGTCCAACCGTTAGAGATTTTCTCTACGTACTCATCTAGTCCGGCATAATCAGCTCCGGCATCCAATGCTTCCTGTTCTTTGTCAGGAGTACAGAATACCAACACCTTTTTCTCTTTACCTGAACCATGAGGTAGTGTGATTGAACCACGAAGGTTCTGATCAGCTTTACGTGGATCAATTCCGAGACGGACGTGAATATCAACAGATGCGTTGAACTTCGCATAGCTCACTTCTTTGAGAAGTGTCATTGCTTCCTCGAGCGTGTACAATTTAGTGGCATCAACTTTCTTAAGCGCTTCGGCTTGTTTTTTGCTAACTCGTGCCATTTTTTGTATCTTTTTTAAAATTTAATTTGAAGAGTTCGAGGTCAAACTCCTTTAAAAAAATAATTCCTTTTGAGCTTATTGTTCTTTTATGCCCAAGGGGGTGTCCCTTCAACTACGATACCCATACTACGGGCAGTACCAGCTACCATACGCATAGCTGAATCAATTGTAAAACAGTTGAGATCCTGCATTTTGGTTTCTGCAATTTTCTTAACCTGATCCCAAGAAACCTTACCTACTTTGTTTCGGTTTGGTTGTGCTGAGGCAGGCTTATTGTCAGGAATACCGGCTGCTTGTTTCAATAGAATAGAAGCAGGTGCAGTTTTGATTACGAAGGTAAAAGATTTATCTTTGTAAACAGAGATAAGTACAGGGCAAACTTGACCCATTTTATCTTGTGTTTCAGCATTAAATCTTTTGCAGAATTCCATGATGTTTACACCTTTAGAACCTAAAGCAGGCCCTACGGGTGGAGCAGGATTGGCCATTCCGCCTTTTACCTGTAATTTAATTAATACTTCAATTTCCTTAGCCATTGTATATTAAGATTGTTTTTCCACTTGCATAAAATTTAATTCAACTTCTGTTCCTCTACCAAAGACTTTGATAATTACCTTTATCTTTTTCTTCTCTTCATTTACTTCCTGGATATTTCCGACAAAGTTTTGGAAAGGACCTTCTGTTACTTTTACTTCCTCGCCAATGATAAATGGCTCAGCCAATGACTCACCAGCTTCTTCTGAGGTATCTACTTTACTTAGTAATCTTCTAACTTCTTCATCCTTCATCGGTATTGGTCTGTCTCCACCAAGAAAGTGAATAACATCCTTTACTCCTGATAGTGTTTGTATCATGTCAACAGAAAACTTAGTAGGTAAGGCTTCTACCATAATATAGCCTGGTGTAAGGGTTCTCTCTTGGATTACCTTTTTACCATTTCTAATTTTGTAGATTTTTTCTGTTGGAACAATAACATTGAGAACGGCTTCTCTCCATCCGGAACGGTCAATTTCCATGTCCAGCCTTTCTTTTATTTTGCGCTCTTTGTTTGATACTACACGCAGGCAATACCACTTTGAATCAGACATAAAAACTTTCAGGATTAAGACAGGAATTAATAAATAAAATCTAAAATCATCAATAGTATTTTGTCCATACTAAAGAGAATTAAAGATAGTGCTATTGTTGCCAGAATAACATTAACAGCAGTAAGTTCAAGACTTGTCCAGCTAGGCCAAGTTACTCTGTGGGTAAGTTCTTTATAGCTGTCTCTAAAATATTGTACTATTGCATTCATAATAATAACCTTTTTTAAGGTTTGAAGAATTTTGCACGGGCAGAGGGGCTCGAACCCCCAACCGGCGGTTTTGGAGACCGCTACTCTACCAATTGAGCTATGCCCGTGTATAAAGGTTAAGCCCGTATTAACAGGCTTAACCTTTTAATTATTAACAGGCCTAAGGCCAATTATTACTCGATGATTTCAGTTACCTGACCAGCACCTACGGTACGACCACCTTCGCGGATAGCGAAACGGAGACCTTTTTCCATAGCGATAGATGAGATCAATTCTACTTCAAGAGCGAGGTTATCGCCAGGCATTACCATTTCAACACCTGCAGGAAGTTTGATAGCTCCAGTTACGTCAGTTGTACGGAAATAGAACTGTGGTCGGTATCCATCGAAGAAAGGCTTGTGACGACCACCTTCTTCTTTAGAAAGTACGTACACTTCACATTTGAATTTAGTGTGAGGTTTAACTGAACCTGGTTTGCAGATTACCATACCACGTTTCAACGCTTTTTTGTCAACACCACGGAGAAGAAGACCGGCATTATCACCAGCTTCACCACGATCTAACAATTTACGGAACATCTCAACACCTGTACAAGTTGAAGTCAATTTTTCTTCAGCAAGACCTACGATATCTACTTGCTCACCTACATTGATTACACCACGTTCGATACGACCAGTTGCAACAGTACCACGACCAGTGATAGTGAATACGTCTTCAATTGGCATAAGGAATGGTTTGTCAACTTCACGAACAGGTGCAGGAATTTCAGTATCAACTGCAGCCATAAGTTCCATAATTTGATCAACACCTTCAGGATCACCGTTCAATGCTTTTAGAGCAGAACCTTTTACGATTGCGGCATTGTCACCGTCGAAACCGTATGTGCTTAGAAGTTCACGAACTTCCATTTCAACAAGTTCCAACATTTCGGGGTCATCTACTAAGTCAACTTTGTTCATGAAGACTACGATGTTAGGAACACCTACCTGACGAGCAAGAAGAATGTGTTCACGAGTTTGTGGCATAGGACCATCAGTAGCAGCTACTACAAGAATAGCACCATCCATCTGGGCTGCACCAGTTACCATGTTTTTGACGTAGTCAGCGTGACCTGGACAGTCAACGTGAGCATAGTGACGATTTTCAGTTTGGTACTCTACGTGTGCTGTGTTAATTGTGATACCACGCTCTTTCTCCTCAGGAGCAGAGTCGATAGAATCATAACTTTTAGTCTCAGCCAGACCTTTAGAAGCCAATACTTTAGTAATGGCAGCTGTGAGAGTTGTTTTACCGTGGTCCACGTGACCGATTGTACCTACATTCACGTGCGGTTTGTCGCGCTTAAAAGTATCCTTAGCCATTGTTGTTAAAGAATTAAAGTTGGTTTAAGAAAATATTAGATCCTCTTCAAGGAGGTACCCTGCAAGCAGAGTAGGAAAGCAACCTCACTTAAATTTCGATTTTAATGCAATGCGAGCCGACAATGAGATTTGAACTCACGACCTCTTCCTTACCAAGGAAGTGCTCTACCCCTGAGCTATGTCGGCTTATTCAAAAAAGAAAAGGAAATGATAACATTTCCTTTTCAGTTATCTATGAGCGGGAGACGAGGCTCGAACCCGCGACCCTCAGCTTGGAAGGCTGATGCTCTACCAACTGAGCTACTCCCGCCTAAAAAATTTTTGTGGGGGCAATAGGATTCGAACCTACTCAGCCAAAAGCAACAGATTTACAGTCTGCCCCGTCTCTCCAACTCCGGCGTGCCCCCATACAACTTTTATTTTTTTGAGCCGACAGAGGGATTCGAACCCACGACCCCGAGATTACAAATCACGTGCTCTGGCCAACTGAGCTATGCCGGCTTATATTTAATAAGACAAAAAAGGTTGTATTATTTGCATAAACAATGAACTAACTTAATCGAAAAAGAGATAATCCTTTCGAAAAGCGAATGCAAATATACAACCCTTTTTCCTAAATCCAAACAATAATGGAAAAAAAATATTTTATTTTTAAAGTTTCGGTTTAATGACCGCTATTTCTCTCTTTGTACTTTTGAAGCTGACGTCTAAGTGCATCTGCACACAAGTCAATTGATTCTTCAAATGTTTTTGAAGTTTCTTTTGCCAGCAAAGTAGAGCCTGGCACATTGAGCTTAATCTCTGCTATTTTATCTTTTACCTGCCCGGAGTTTTCCAACTTTAAAATCACATCTGCACTTACGATATGATCGAAAAAAGTTTCGAGTTTACTGAGCTTTTTTTCAATAAATTCCTGAAGTTTAACATCCGCATCGAAGTGGACTGATTGCATAATAATTTCCATAGCATTTTAATTTTAATCTTTAGCAAATTGAATGTCAATTATATGTGAATTACATAAATTCAATCTTGATAAAGCATGAAGTTAATGTATATCTTGATATATTAAAAGCCAAATAAGTTCTAAGGATGAATTTGATAAATACTAATTAATTTTCCAAATTTTGATTTGACTTTTTTATTATCTACTTTTACAGGCGCAATAAAGTTCTAACGTTGTAATGCTACAATAAATTCCATTTCTAATGAAATTTACATTTATATTATTCTTATCATTTATATTGTTTGCATGTTCCAATAGATTGGAAGATGTAAATAGAATTTCATCAAAAGAGGAAGCTAATATTGAATCGGCAAAAGATGTGGACATTTTATACAGCGATTCGGCAGTTGTCCGTATGAGAATCAAATCGCCATTGATGCAAAACAAAATATTAAAAGATGATCCAACCAGGGTTTTTCCAAATGGTGTTTGGGTCGATTTTTATGACAAATCCAAGGCTCCAACGAGTCATCTAATAGCAAAATATGCAGAGTACTCTGAAAAGCAAAAGCTTATCACATTAAGAGATAGTATTGTGGTAAGTAATTATAAAAATGAAAAATTAGAAACTGAAGAACTATTCTGGAACGAACGGGATGGCAGAATTTATTCTAAAAAATTTGTTAAGGTAACGACTCCTTCAGAAATCATTCTCGGATATGGATTTTCATCTAATATGGAGTTCACTGAGTGGGAAATCGACTCGGTGAGTGGGATTTTCCAGAGTGGCACTTTGATTGAAGGATAAATAAACATAAAATGGCAGCAGATATTATTTTAATTGTAACATTACTTTTGGCTTCAGCATTTTTCTCAGGAATTGAGATTGCCTATCTATCGGCCGACAGGCTAAGAATTGAACTTGAAAAGAAGAAGGGAAATGGCATTGGCAACATACTTTCGGGTTATATTGAAAAGCCATCAATTTTTCTGGGAACAACGCTAGTTGGCAATAACATAGTGCTGGTAATTTTTAGTGTTATAGCAGAAAAGTTCATGCTTGATTCACTGGGATTCGGTACGCTCATTCCACAACAGTTGCAACTTTTGACACTTACGCTCATTTCAACAGTTGTTGTTTTGATATTTGGTGAATTTATGCCAAAGGTTTTCTTTAGGGCAATGGCTACTCCTATTTTATTTTTCTTTGCCTATCCTTTTAATCTCATTAAGATTTTACTAACCCCTTTTGTCTGGGTTATGGTAAAATCATCTTATGGTCTGCTTCGCCTATTTTTTGGTATTAAAAACTCAGATAATGAACAGGCTTTTACAAAATTAGACCTTGAACATTTTATTAAGAGTATAAAAACTAATAATACGGAAGAAATTGATCACACACTATTTCAAAATGCCCTGTATATCGGTACTGTTAAAGTAAAAGATTGTATGATTCCGAGAAATGAAATTCAGGGAATTGATATCGACTGTACTATTGAAGAACTTCGTGCAAAATTTATAGAGTGTCAGAATTCGAGACTTATTATTTATGATAACTCAATCGATGAAATCAAAGGCTATGTTCATCATCAGAAACTGATGGAAAACCCTAAAGACATAAAAAGTATTATGTTTAAAATAACCGTTGTTCATGAATTTACAGCGGCAAGAGAACTGATGAATCGACTTATCAAAGAGAAAATAAATATAGCCTGGGTTGTTGATGAGTTTGGAGGTACAGCCGGTATAGTAACCTTAGAAGATATTCTTGAACAAATTTTTGGCGATATATCTGATGAGTATGATGCTCAACCTTTACATGAGAAGATTTCGGAAAATGAATTCTTGGTTTCTGGCAGACTTTCTATTGACTATTTGAACGAAGAAAATAATTTTGAACTACCTGAAAGCGACAGTTACAATACACTTTCGGGCTTCTTGGTTTCAGAACTTGAGAGTATTCCTACCCAAGGAAGCACTTACAACTGGAATCATCTTGAGTTTAAATTTGAAGAGGTAAGTGATACAAGAATTGAAACCGTAAGAATAAAGGTTCTTTTCGAATCGGATGATGAGGGTAAAGAAAAAGATTAGACCCAAATTGAGGATTATTTTTTCTTTGACTTCTGTGGATTTAAGTCCACCTCCAGTTCATTATCCCAATCAGCTCTCAAATTTGTAGGCTTTGACTTTGTGATTGTTTCGGGTTGTATTTTTTGAAGATAGTTTCCAGCTGTAAAATTTCCACTCTGGTCTTTATCGTGTATAATTTCTAAAAAATAGCGATTTGGCTCGAGCTGTTTAAATTCCTGATTCCAGCTATTTTGACCAATGAATGTAAAGCTCGAAATTTGGGATTCATTCTCGTCTAGTAATCTCACAATATAATTGCTGGTACTATCTGCATTGATAATGCTTATTTTTAAATTACCTAAGTCCTTGTCTCTTAAAACTATATAAGGTCTTTTCAAGGTATCACTATTTTGTTCTCCCCAAATATCAGTAATTGCTGCGGGCAAAATTATCAGTTCTGCTGTTTGACTTTTTAAGGGCTCTTTTATTTGAAATTGAAAAGTTCTGAGCTGATCAGTTTTTTTCTCTTGATTGATTTGGGCAAAGGACAGGGAATCTTTCAATAATATTTTCGAAAAATCGATCTGCCCAATTGGGCGACTATAATCTACAAGCATTTGATTTTTGGGATGCAAGTTGAATTTCTTTTCTTCGGTCTTGCTCTTAGGTTTTTTTTCAGCTGCAAGCCCTGTTGCACTGTAAACCAATTCCTTTTTTGGCCAGTTATCTGAATTTGCTTCAACTATATCGATCGTATCCCTAAATTCGAAGGCCGGAATCGAAAGCACTAGCCTGTCGGTATTTGTGCCTTTCCACCAAACATGTAAAGTGTCTCGTCCTTGTTCTGTAAAGACTTCTACGGCCTTATCACTCTCGAAAATTTCAACGCTGATACTATCCGAGACTTCCCTATTAAACTGAATCCTGCAACTGTTTTTCCCTATTATTTTTGAACTTAGTACACTAAGCGCTTCGTCTTCTTTAAAAAGTCTAAGTTTTAAAACCCCTTGAGTACTATCACTTAGGAAAATGGGATCTTTCATAAATGCTATGAGCTCGCCTCGGTCATATTTATAATTATTGTTGTTATCGGAAAGTGCAAACACTTTAAAATTGCCCGATTTTATGTTATCTAATTTAAAAAGTCCCTGTTTATCGGTTCTTGCAATATAAATAGGCCTTTCTTTGTATGGGAGAGAATCGTCATTCCTATCATAAAGCATGACCCAAACTTTTTCGACTGGTTCTGAACTGAGTGCATCGAGGACTTGGCCTGAAACTGAAAGTGAATCCAAAACCGGCCCGGTTGAAAAAACATAGCGTAAATTTTGGGCTGGATTATTCTCCGTAAAATCTTTGACGGCCTCACCAAACTGTATGGAATAAGTGGTATTGGGCAATAACTCCTCTTTGAATTTCAATACGACACTTTTGTGCTTAATTTTAAATTCGGGTTTGCTTTCTAATGGTGGTGAAATTATAACCTGATTTATCGGATCATTCAATATAACCCATTCGTTAAACGTAAGTATGATTTCTTTTTCCCTGAAATTTGTCTGGAGATTGGGAGTAGAATAACGCGCAGAGTCAAGCTTCGGAGGGGTGCTGTCCTTTGGACCTCCGGTAAGTGGGCGCTGCTCGGCACAAGAGCTGAGTAAGACTGAAAAAATTAAAAAATATAGATATCTGTGCACTTCGTTGGTGATTAGGGTTGTTGGTTGGTAGTTGGTAGTTAGTATTTGGTAGTTGGTAGTTGGTAGTTGGCAGTTGGACTTTGGGGGATTAGGTCTTTAGGTGCTTAGTTTGTATTTGGTATGCTGGTAGTTTGTAGTTGGTATGCTGGTAGTTGGTAGTTGGTATTTAGTAGTTGGTAGTTAGTATTTGGTAGTTGGTATGCTGGTAGTTGGTAGTTAGTATGCTTGTAGTTTGTAGTTGGTATGCTGGTAGTTGGTATGCTGGTAGTTGGTATGCTGGTAGTTGGTAGTTGGTAGTTAGTAGTTGGTAGTT
>CANETR010000049.1 GCA_947441325.1 Saprospiraceae bacterium | reverse complement strand
TGCAGGATATACATTGAGTATATTACGTGAGTTGAGAACATTCTGAACGCGTAAGTAAACATTGCAATTAACAGGCTTAGCAGATTTCTTTCCAATTACAAAATCGCGGTCGAGACGTAAATCGATACGGAAATTCCATGGCATACGTGCTCCGTTGATACTACCTTCAGTCTGTTGTGAGTTGAAGTTTGTACCAATACCACCAGGAATTGCTCTTTTGGTAAATGGTGTACCTGAAGAAAGGTTGAAATTAAGGTTTAAACCAGTATTTTCAAGGATGTCAACTTTTCCAATTTTTGGACCATCATACTCTTTGCCTTCACCATAACGGTAATCCAACAATAGGAACATATCGTGGCGTTGATCGAAATCGAGCGGGAAGATGTAGCGAAGGTCTGTTGCTGCAACTGCCAATGATGAGGTTGGGCTTGAACCTGTACCTTCGGCAAACTGCAATGTATAGTTGGCAATGATACGTAGGTTTTTCATACGACGACGATCGTATTCAACTTTCAAAGATTTTACAGTTGAGAAGTCATCATTACCAAATGAACGGTAAGTTACAGGATAAGCCAATACGTATTGACGTGCCTGAATCAAATCACGCTCTTCACGATATAACAATGAGAACTTAAGTTTTGAATTCTCATTCAATGCCTGCTGATAACCTACTTCATAGTTGATTGTGCGCTGAGGACGAAGATTTGGATTCGCCATCAAGTCACGATTATTACGGAAGTTGAAATAAGTAAGCGGAGTTGCAAGTGTAGCCTCTGGCGGACGTTGTGACAAAATGTCATAGTTCGCATAGAAGTTTGCTTTATCACCAATTGGGAAAGAGAAGGAAATACGTGGCATCACAACCAAACTTGGCGTGTAGTCGCGGAACGCATTATCAGGATTATACTCTTCACCCTGAGGGTCGTTGATTGCAGTTGAAAAACCACGAAGTGCAGGCAATACAATGCTTCCAAGTTCAGTTGGTGTATTAACAGCAAGACCATTTTCGTCGAACCATTGCTCACCATTTCTATAACCGATTACAGATGCATCAGGGCTGTTATCATTTACATAAACTGCATATTCATCACCGATGTTACCCGGACGAACAAAACCAGTTTGTTGTGGAGCGGAATATCCAGAGGCACTATTTTCGAATTCATTTGCAGTATAATAACCAGATACAGAGTATGGATCTTTCAATACTTTGGTATTGGCATCGTAACTGTCGAAACGAAGACCAAGACGGAAGATGATATCTTTGTATTTAAATTTATCCTGAATATAACCTGCAACATAGATAGGAGCAAATGGTGCAACTGGACGTGTTTTACGACCTTCTGCATCGGTAGCATTGAAGAAATCGTTGTATGCAACATTGGTACCCAATGCATTACCTAAATAGTCATAACCATAGTAGTTAACTAGCTGCTGTGAACCCAAAATAAGTGTAGTTGGATCGAACCAACTCATTTGCATATCATTGGGGTTGATCTCATGAACATTTACCCAATCTTCAGGATCTTTACCAAGGAAGTTGCGCAGATTTTGAGCAAATGCTGACATCTCAACAGGGTTTCCTTCTTCATCATCACGAATCAGAGAATTGTTCTGAGTATAGTAACGCTGAGAGAAAGGATCGAAGAATAATACTGTATTTCCATTTTCATCCAAAACTGGGTTATTAGGATCTGCAGCATTAGAGATATGACTGTTGGCAGACTGATCGGCCAAAGTCCACAAGCTGAATGGTGAAAGGTTATATGAACGGAATACACGCTGCTCATACACACCACCCAATTGAATTGAGTGACGAACCTTACCTCTATTAGTAACAAGGTCAAAATTAGCTTTAACAGAACCACGAATTTGTGTATTGTTTCCTTTAGCAAATCCGTTACCTGTATTATAGGCATTGTTGAAAAGGCCAAAAACTGAATTGGCAGTTGTAGTAAAGCGACCATTGATAACTTCCATCAATTCCATATCAGTAACTGTACTGAAATCGAGGGCATTGTTGTAATTTGACAATCCACCATCAAAACCAACCTGACCAGCTGGTGTATAACCAAGGAATGTAGTTTGATTAAATGCATGTCCAAATACCGGTTCGAAACCTAGTGTATCTCCAACAGAGTTTACAATTGCATTGGTGTCGATAACACCAACTATAGGACGCTGATTACGACGGATTTGACCAACATATCCATATTCCCACATACGATCTTGGAAACGTGGGTCATAAGATGTATTGTCGCCCTGAGTGTAGTCACCCTGAATTTCATAACTAAAGTTTTGGAAAACAGGAATAGACGTACTATCACCAGCCTGAGCATTGTAAATTGTATTAGAAATAGTATGGCGGAAACGAGCATATACACGCCAGTTGCCAGCATAGTACACAGGATTGAGTGCAGAGTTGAACAGACGATTTGCTGTTGAAGGCGAACGTCCCCAATCAAACTGTCCCTGTGCTCCTAATACAAAGTAGAAATCCTGATTTGGTTTGTAGTCAAACTTAACTGTTGCCAAAGCGGTAGAGTTGCGACCATTGGGACGAACGTCTACAGGAACAAGGTCATCTGCGCTCAGTTGTTCAGACGCATTAATACGACCAGCACCGTTTGGAACAGGAAGCAAAGGATTTGCTAAAATAGCAGCTTCTGCTTCTTCAGTAAGGCGGAAAGAACCCAATGCCGATGGACGTGAATCGAGGTTAGTTGAGTAACGACCTGCGAAGCGATAACCAAGTATTGTTGTTTTCTTGGTTTTGCCATCTTTAGTGATAGCTTTACCATCACCATCCAATTGTATTTTACTCAAGATTGGGCCACCAAGACTTACGTCAATTGTTGAAGAAGCAAAGGGATCAAGAAACTGAGAAGTCTCGAGCTGTACACCTCCACTAAATTCAGCAGATGGGCCTTTTGTAATGATATTGGTGATAGCTCCAGTAGCGTCACCAAATTCAGCAGGAACACCTGAAGTAATGATCTGTATCTGATCAATTTCAGTTTCTGGAATTGAAGCACCACCTATAACACGAACACCATCGACGTATGTATCGTCGCTGGTACTACGGCTACCGTTGGTATTTGTTGCTTCGCCTTCATCTTTTTGAGATACACCGGCTGTTGTAGCTTTAATGGAGCTGATAGAGCGGGTTGCGAGTTTTTGAATGTCCTCAGAACCGAGTGTCTGACCAGAAGTAGTGTTGTCAACTTCGATCAGCGGAATTTTAAATGCCGTTACAATTACGGTTTTACCGGAATCGCCTTCCACTGCTGTAGCAATTTCTTCAGTAGTGTAAGAAACATCAAAATTCATCACTTGACCAACCTTGATAATAACACCTTCAGTTCTTTTAGTTGGTAGACCAACATAAGATACTTCCATGTCATAGGTACCGGCTTCCATGTTTGAGAAGTTGTACAAACCGTCGAAATCGGTTGAAGTACCTCTTACTAATGTACCACCTTTAAATAAGGCAACATTGGCATAAGGCAAAGGTTCCCCGTTTTCGTCCAGCACCTTACCCTGCAGGTCACCGGTGGTCTGCGCATTGGCAGCTCCGATTCCAAAACACAGAAGTAAAAGTAAAATCATGTAACGAATCATAACCATGTTAAGATTAATTGAGTTTAAAAATAATTCGTATCTTAATAGACAAAATTTGCCTTTTGCGAAAGCGAAGGGCAATTTTAGTAATAAAGTATCTTTATTCCAAATACAAAGGGCATAAAAAATTTTTAAGAAAAATAAAATTTGGCAGCTGTGCTCAAAAACATATTTACATTTTTGCCATAAATTATATCATCTCCGATTCATTTAGAATCCTTTGCAGTAGAAGTTGAGATAAGCGTCTTTTAGATTCATGTGTCCAGCCTGCTATGTGTGGCGACAGTAAAACATTAGGTCGTTCGAACAATTTGGCAAACAAAATTTCCTGTTCGCCTGTGTAGGTTTTAGGTTTTTCATTTTCAAATACATCGAGACAGGCTCCAATTAGTTTTCCGCTGTCCAGTGCATTCAAAAGCGATTTAGTAAGAACTATTTCTCCTCTTGCGGTATTTATCAATACAATTGGTTTTTTGAATTTTTCCAAAAACTCATCATTTACCAATCCTTTGGTCTCTTCAGTCAAGGGCAGATGTACACTCAAGATATCTGCTTCTTCGAATATTATTTCCATTGAAGACTCAGTAACATGGGGCATTTCTTTAGCAAAATCTTTTCTGTATTTATCGTAGGCTAATACCTTTACATCGAATCCAGAAAGTCTTTTGGCAAAAGCCGTTCCGGTAAAACCGAAGCCAACAATTCCAATAGTTTTGCCCATTAGCTCCCATCCTCTCAACTCCTCACGTCTCCACATTTTATTTCGCACATCTGCATTGGCAGTACAAAGATTGTTAGCAAAGGCCAAAAGCATTCCCAAAGCATGTTCGGATACGGCATCACAGTTTCCATCGGGTGTACGGTGTACCAATACCGCTTTTTCTTTTGTTGCTTCCAAATCGATAATTTCCAATCCCGATCCCAGGCGGGCGATGAATTTAAGATTTGGCGAATGCTCCAAAAACAACCTATCAACTGTAATTTTACTGTTAATGACAATGCCTACGTAAGCTTCCATTATTTCAGGTACATGTTTCGGATCAATATCGGGCTGGTAGTGACATTCATAACCAGCTTCTTCGAGTCCCAAAATCAAAAGCTCATGCACGGCATCTGTTATCAAAACAGCCGATTTACTTCTTGACATTTCAGTGCAGTTTAATGCTGACTACAAATATAATATTTTCCCTTTGATTTTGCTAACAAAGGCTTAACAATTAATTAAGATTATTGGAAGATAATTATTTTTTATCTGAACTGTCTAAAGCAGAATCTTTTTCGCGAAATTTCTCCACCTGATTTGTTAAAAATACAAATTGTTGAACACTAAGCTGTTCGGGTCTAAATTCGTAAAATGTATCTGATTCAATAATATCTTTTGGCAGAAATGGTTTTAGGGAATTTCGAAGCATTTTCCTTCTTTGGTTGAATGCTGCTTTTACGATTATTCTGAAAAGATGGTCGTTACAACCCAAATCGCGATAATTAGCTTTCCTTGTGAGGGCTATTACGCCCGACATTACCTTGGGTGGAGGATTAAAACTGCCAGGTTTTACCGTAAAAAGATATTTAATATCGTAATATGCCTGCATCAGTACACTTAATACGCCATATTCTTTATTTCCTGGGCCAGCTGCTATACGCTCTCCTACCTCACGCTGAAACATACCAACAACTTCTGGGACATTATCGCGGTTATCGAGGGCTTTTATCATGATTTGAGAGGAAATATTGTAGGGAAAATTTCCAATAATCGCAAACTGTTCGTCTTTGTAATATTCTTGCAGATTCACTTTAAGAAAATCATCTGATATAATGTGCCCAAGAAGTTGACTGTAATGTATCTTCAGATAATCGACCATATCGATATCCGCTTCAACAACAGTGAGTTGATGATTTGGGATCTGCAGCAGATATTTGGTAAGCATACCCATGCCCGGACCAACTTCAAGAATATGAGTGTATTGATCTAAATGAAGGAGGCTATTTGCAATTCTCTGGGATATGGATTCTTCTTTTAGAAAATGCTGGCCGAATGATTTTTTTGCTTTCAACTCTAAATAATTTAAAAACATAGGAATTTGAACTGATGCCAGAACTAAAACCCTGAAATTGATTGGAAAATATTTTGTTTATGGCATTAAGCTCAATAAAAATTTCAGTATTCAGCGCCAAAGTTATAATTTAGCAGCTCACAAATTTAGTATTATCATGTTGAATACAAATATTATTTCAGTTGCCAACTCAAAAGAGACTGAAAATTTAATCATTCTATCAAGAAAAGACAGCCTTTCCTGGGCGTCGAAGTATTTAAATGCCACAGAAATAAGTTTACTTGAAAAACAGGTAAAAGAAGAAGCTGCCTATGTTATGCTCAACAGTGCTGGCAGATGGATAATTGTTGAATTTTTATCGGATAAAACCGACGCTGCCCTAAGAGCCGAACTTATGCGTCGGAATGCAGGCAGCCGTATATCCTTGCTCAGATCAACAAAAATCGAATCGGTAACGCTGCTAAATGAGGCATCGGAAAATTTAGGCGCAGCCTATGTCGAAGGCTTGGCTTTAGGTAATTATAAATTTACAAAATATTTCAAAGACTCAGAAAAACAGGCCTCAGTATTTAAAACGCTACAAGTAGTTGAAAATACTGTTTCAGCTGTTGAATTGGAAGAATTAAAAACTGTAATTTCAACAGTTTGCATTGTCAGAAACCTTGTAAACGAGCCTGTTATAACCCTTGATGCCGTTCAGTTAGGTAAAGAAATTGAACTTTTAGGCAAAGAATCTGGATACAAAAGCGAAACTTTCGATAAACATCAAATTGAGGAATTAGGCATGGGTGGACTTTTGGCTGTGAATATGGGCAGCAAAATCCCGCCTACCTTCAACATCATGGAGTGGAAGCCCGAAAATGCCAAAAATAGCAAGCCTCTTGTATTGGTTGGTAAGGGAGTTGTTTACGATACTGGCGGTTTGAGCCTTAAACCTACGCCAAACTCGATGGACTACATGAAATGTGATATGGCAGGAGCTGCAGTGGTGGTTGGTGTACTTTATCTGGTTGCCAAGCTTAAATTACCGCTGCATGTAGTCGGTCTAGTACCAGCTACGGATAATCGTCCAGGCGAAAACGCCTATGTTCCGGGCGATGTGATAAAAATGTATAGCGGCAGTTTTGTTGAGGTATTAAATACAGATGCTGAGGGTAGAATGATATTGGCAGATGCCTTGCATTATGCCAAAAAGTACGATCCTGAATTTGTATTCGATTTTGCCACACTTACAGGAGCAGCTGCTGTAGCCATCGGACCTATTGCCTCAGTTATCATGGGCAATGTTTCGGATGAAATTAAACATCTTGTAAAAAATGCCGGCGATAATAGCTATGAACGTGTTGTAGAGTTTCCGCTTTGGGATGAATATGGCGATGAAATTAAATCGGACATTGCCGATCTGAAAAATGTTGGCGGTGCTTTTGGCGGTGCAATTACAGCCGGAAAATTTCTGGAACATTTTACCGATTATCCCTGGATGCATTTCGACATAGCTGGTGTAGCTTTTTCGCAAAAAGAAAGCAATTATAAGGTAAAAGGTGGTACAGGCTATGGCATTCGCTTGATGCACCATTTTTTAATTGACTACTTAAATAAAATTTGATATAGAATCATCATAATCAAAAATACAGACAAAAAACATGTTAAAAGCAAATAATCCTCAACTGAGCTCTTGGATAAATGTCCCAAAAGATTCTGATTTTCCGATTCAGAATATACCATTTGGTATTTTTAAAACATCGAACAAATCGCCCCGTATGGCTTCAATCATTGGGGATACAGTTATTGACCTACAGTCAATGGCCGAAATGGGATATTTTAACGATTTAGACCTTATTAAATCGGTTTTCTCGCAAAAATATATCAATGAGTTTATGGCGCTTGGTAAACAAAAAACACTGGCGCTGAGAGATAGAATTGCCGAGCTGTTTGCAAGTGAAAATTCTTTGATACGTGACGATGAAAAAGCAAAAGCAAAAATTCTTCAGGGAGTTAATGATGTTCAGCTTCTACTTCCTGTTCAGATTGGCGATTATACTGATTTTTACTCGAGCCGCGAACATGCCACCAATGTTGGTATGATGTTTCGTGACCCTGCCAATGCGCTTTTGCCTAATTGGCTGCACCTGCCAGTAGGTTATCATGGGCGAGCTTCCTCTATAGTAGTTTCGGGCACTTCTTTGCATCGTCCCAAGGGGCAGATTCGTCCAAATCAGGAGGAACCGCCTCTGTACAGCCCCAGCAGGCAGCTCGATTTTGAACTTGAGGTGGCTTTTGTCGTGGGTAAATCAACTGCTCTGGGTTCATCTGTTAGTACTGAGGCAGCAGAGGACTATATTTTTGGTCTTGCGCTTTTCAATGACTGGTCGGCACGCGATATTCAAAGCTGGGAATATGTTCCGCTGGGTCCATTTTTGGGCAAAAACTTTGGTTCGACACTCTCGCCTTGGATTGTTACGCTCGAGGCGCTGGAAATATTACGCGTCCCCGGTCCAGTACAAGACCCGAAGGTACTACCCTACCTGCAATATGGCGGCGAAAAAAGTTTTGACATCAAGCTCGATGTTGCCATAAAAACCGAAAACGGAGTCGAAAAGAATGTCTGCCATTCCAATTTTAAATACATGTATTGGACCATGGTTCAGCAATTGGCGCATCATACTGTGAATGGCTGTAATCTCAGGGTTGGCGATCTCTGTGCCTCGGGCACTATTTCGGGTCCAACGCCCGACAGTTATGGCTCCATGCTGGAGATTAGCTGGAGAGGCACCAAACCTGTTCAAATGCCCGATGGCAGTGAAAGAAAATTTATTAACGACGGTGATACTGTCATCATGCGTGGTTGGGGAGAAAGAAATGGTGTCAGAATTGGTTTTGGCAGCTGCGAGGGCAAGGTTTTAGCATCAAATTAATATTGCATTAAAATTCACAATACTGGGGTCGATATAATTTCTCATTATTTCGACCCTTATTTTATGCCTTACATGAAATCAGCTTTTCCTGTTTTTTCAAGTGATTTTTTTTCCGAAATAGGTAGTTCTGTCAAAAGACATCCTCTTCGGACTGGGCTTACCATGTTTGGCGTATTTTGGGGTATTTTTATGCTGGTTTTGCTTTTGGGTGTTGGCAAAGCATTACAAAATGGGGCTGAATTTGAATTTCGAGACGATGCTGTGAACAGTATCTGGGTTTTCAGGGGGCAGACCTCCATGCCCTACAAAGGCATACAGCCGGGCAAAGAAATAAAATTCGACAACAGCGATTATGCAGATTTTAATTCAAAAATTGAGGGTGTTGAACATGTTGCTGGCCGATTTAATATTCCTACAACAGTTACAATTAGTTACCAAAACAAAGATTATAGTTTTGAAGTCCGTTCCGTACATCCTGCACATCAAATTCTTGAAAACTCCATCATTGATAATGGGCGTTTTATTAATGAAAAAGACTTAAAAGATTATCGAAAAACTGCCTGTATTGGAAAAACTGTAGCATCTGAAATATTTGGCGCGGAAAATCCCATTGGGAAATACCTCCAAATCAATGGCATTGAATTTCTGATAGTAGGCGTTTACAGCGATACCGGCTCCGAAAGGGAAATGCGCATGATTTATTTGCCGATAACTACTG
>CANETR010000048.1 GCA_947441325.1 Saprospiraceae bacterium | reverse complement strand
CATGATAGGCACCTCGATGAGTACACCCACCACTGTAGCGAGTGCAGCGCCTGAGTTTGGACCAAAAACTACAATAGCCACGGCAACGGCCAATTCAAAAAAATTGCTGGCACCGATCATGGCAGCAGGAGCAGCGATGTTGTGTGGCAGTTTGAGCAATCTTGCCCCTGTCCATCCAATGAAAAAAGTAAAATAAGTCTGAATGCTCAAAGGAATGGCAATGAGGAGAATATGAAGTGGATTGTTTAAAATTTGCTGGCCCTGATAGGCAAAAAGTAGTACCAGTGTACTCAACAAAGCTATAATTGAAACGGGTTTGAAAAAAGCCAGAAATCTATCTTTATACCAGGACGCACCATAACGTTTAATAAGTATTCTATTGCTCAAATAACCCGCAAGCAGGGGAATCACAACAAAAATAATAACGGATGAAATTAGCACATCGTAGGGAATTCCAATTCCGTTGATACCTGCAAGCAATTGTACCAAAGGTACAAAAGCCACCAAAAGGATAAGGTCATTCACCGCCACTTGAACCAGTGTATAGTTGGCATCCCCATCTGATAAGTATGACCATACAAAAACCATGGCGGTACAAGGTGCAACGCCCAAGAGAATAGCACCTGATAAATATGCTGAGGCATCTTCAGGACTTAACCAAGAGGCAAAGATATATTTGAAAAAAATCCAGGCAAAAAATGTCATACTAAAAGGGGCAATCAACCAATTTACTGAGACGGTCAGCCCCAGTCCTTTTAAGTGTCTGCCAACGTTGCTAAGCGAATCAAAATCAATTTGTGCCATCATTGGGTAAATCATCAACCAAATGAGTATGGCTATGGGGATGTTAACACCATAAACTTCACTTTTTGAAATGATTTCTATTTTATCACCCATCAGCTGTCCAAGACCAATGCCTGCCAGGATACAAAGCAGTACCCAAAGGCTCAGATATTTTTCGAAAAATGCTATTTTTTTGGACATAACTAATTGTTTGTAGCAGGTAGTAAGTATCAAATATCAAGAAGCAATCGAATTAGAAAATCCTGATACCTGCTACTTGATCCTGTTATTTAAAGCTTCGCTTTTGATATCACATAATACATTTCAACCGCAATTTGCATGCTGCGGGCATCGTAAGTGGCAGCCTCTTCGGCTGTTCCATCCGATTTTTTTGGATCGCTGAAAGGAAGGGAAATACGGGCTTCGGCACCAGCGACTACCGGACAGGCCTCGTCGGCATTGTCGCAGACCATTACAGCCAGAAAACCTTTTTGAGGGTTGAAGGCATCGCTGTATTTTTTTGAAAAACATTCCATGGCCTTGCCTTTTTCGGAGAATTTGGCGAAATAATGCGGGTTATCTCCGCCCGGATTTTCAATATTAAAACCAGCCCTTTCGAGTGCTGCAATGGCACGTGGATTGAAAGCCGTTGCTTCGGTTCCGCCCGAATAGGTAACAATGTTTTTCAACTCAAAATTTTCGGCAGCTGTCTGTGCCCAAATCTGCGCCAGATGACTGCGACGGCTGTTGTGTGTGCAGATGAAAATAATCTCGCATTTTTCCTTTTTCTCCTGTTTTTCTCGAATGTACGCAGCAATTTTATCCAATGATTCTCGGTGTTCATCCTGTATATTCTGGGTGAGTATTTTATCGATTGTTTCGGTTAGTTTGGGGTAAAAATTCATATTTTTGATTTTATTGGATTCAGTTTTTTGAATAGTTTCTGATTTGTTATTAAGATTTTGTTTGTTGTCACTGCAAGAACTGAGCATTATCAGGGCTGTCAGAAAAGTGATGATTAAAGTTTTCATATATTTTATTTTTTGCAAAAGTACTTTAACTATTCTTCAATATTAGGGGAGCTGCCTTAAAATTTTGTAAAGTCTGGTTCTGAGTGACAAAAATTTACTTGCACTTACTTTTTCAAATCCCTAATTTTGTAAACAAAGCATTATTTTACAAAATTTAATCCCCCAAAAATGGCAAAATTACTTGTTAAAAACAGCGAAATAAGTATTCTGAATATCAAAGAATCAGATTATATTTCATTGACTGACATTGCAAAACAGAAAAATTTGAACAATGCAGATGATGTTATAAAGAATTGGTTGAGAAATCGAAATACAATAGAGCTTATCGGACTGTGGGAGACAATCTACAATTCGAATTTTAAACCCGTCGAATTCGACGGGTTTAGAAAAGAAGCCGGATTAAACAGTTTCGTTCTAACACCTAAAAAATGGATAGATGCTACATCGGCAATTGGTATCATTTCAAAATCCGGCCGTTATGGTGGCACCTATGCACATAAAGACATTGCTTTTGAATTTGCAAGCTGGGTTTCAGTTGAGTTTAAATTGTATCTTTTAAAAGAATTTCAACGACTCAAAGAAGAAGAGCAAAAGCAGATTGGATGGTCGGCCAAACGGGAACTGGCTAAATTGAATTACCATATCCATACCGATGCTATTAAAGAGCATCTATTGCCGGCAGAGCTCAATGCGCAGCAAATTTCAAATGTTTATGCCAGCGAAGCAGATGTGCTGAATGTTGCGCTATTTGGCATGACAGCTAAAGAATGGCGTAACAGAAATCCCGATTTTGCAGGTAATATGCGCGACTATGCCACTATCAACGAACTAATCTGCCTTTCCAATATGGAAAATTTAAACTCAGTTTTTATAAACGAACAATTGCCTCAATCAGAGAGACTTGTCAGACTGAATCAAATTGCCATCAAGCAAATGACACTACTACAGGAACTTGAAAATAGAAAGTTTCTGAAATAAACTCAGGCTAAAACAACTACAAATTTCAAAAATGGAGTCCCTTTAGCCCCTTTTATTTCATCTTTTATCTTTTATCTTTCAGCTTATTGGCTTAAAAGGGGCAAGAGATTGAAATAATTGTGTAAGTCTTTTTATTTTTGCAGCTCTAAAAGTAGCAGGTAGCAAGTAGCAGGTATCAAGACTTTATAAAATCAGGATTGATTTTATTCAAACTGCAGAAAATCTTGATACTCGATACCTGATACTCGATACAAAAAAATAAAATATGTACAAACTGTTCCAACAACTTAACCTACCCCAAATAGATAAAGAAACACTCGAATTCTGGAAAGAAGCCGGTGTTTTCGAACGCAGTGTCACCGAACGCGAAGGCTGCGAAAACTTTGTTTTTTACGAAGGCCCACCATCTGCAAACGGGCAGCCTGGCATTCACCACGTATTGGCCCGAAGCATTAAAGATACTTTCTGCCGTTATCAGACCATGAAAGGCAAACTGGTGCGACGCAAAGCAGGTTGGGACACACATGGACTTCCAATTGAATTGGCAGTTGAGAAAAAATTGGGCATCACCAAAGAAGATATCGGCAAAAAAATCTCTGTCGAAGATTATAATCAGGCCTGCCGTACAACGGTGATGGAATTTAAAGACCTTTGGGACGATATCACCACAAAAATGGGCTATTGGGTTGACTTGAGCAATCCTTATGTCACTTACGAAAATGATTATATCGAATCCTGCTGGTGGTTGTTGAACCGCCTTTATCAGAAAGGAATGCTGTACAAAGGTCTGACCATTCAACCATATTCTCCGGCCGCAGGTACCGGACTTAGTTCGCATGAGTTGAATCTGCCCGGTTGTTACAAAGAAGTATCTGACAATACCGTTGTTGCAGGTTTTAAAGTGCAACGCGATGAAAAATCGGCCTTCCTTTTCGATAGCGCCGATGAAGATGTTCGCATCCTTGCCTGGACGACCACACCTTGGACCCTTCCAAGCAATACTGCACTCACGGTCGGTCCAAAAATTCAGTATGTAAAAATTAAAACCCAGAATCCTTATACCAATCTTCCAGTAAGTGTTGTATTGGCGCAGGACCTTGTAGGGAAATGGTTTGGTGGCAAAAATCAACCAACAGAAGAGGGGAGAAGCAGCGTATTCTCAGGAGCTGAACTGAATGGCATTCGTTATGAGCAACTACTGCCTTTTGGCAATGAAATTGAAACTTTGGACGGTGCTACCGATGCCTTTAGAGTTATCTGTGATAATTTTGTTACTACCGAAGACGGAACAGGCGTGGTACATACCGCTCCTTCTTTCGGTGCCGATGACCGCAAAGCAGCAAGAGCAAATGGTATTGGGGCTTTAACATTGGTAGACAAACAGGGTAAATTCCTCGATTCGGTGGGACCTTTCTCTGGTCGTTTTGTTAAAAATTATAAAGATGAAGCCGACTATAAAACAGTTGATGTTGACATCGTAATTTACCTCAAAGAACATAACCTGGCTTTTAATGCCCAAAAATATGCGCACAACTATCCGCATTGCTGGCGTACCGACAAACCGATTCTCTACTATCCGCTCGATTCATGGTTTATCAAAGCTTCGGCGGCTAAAGAACGCATGTTCGAACTAAATAAAAGCATTAATTGGAAACCAAAATCGACCGGCGAAGGCCGTTTTGGCGGTTGGTTAGAAAATCTGCAGGATTGGAATCTTTCGCGTTCGCGTTTTTGGGGAATTCCGCTGCCAATCTGGAGAACAGAGGACGGAACAGAAGAACTTTGTATCGAAAGCGTTGAGCAATTGTACAATGAAATCGAAAAATCGCTGTCCGCAGGTCTGATGGATAAAAATCCATTTGCCGATTTCAAAGCAGGTGATTACAGCAAGGAAAATTATAACAAAATCGATTTGCACAAGCATATCGTTGATGGCATCATTTTGATTGCTCCATCGGGCAAAGCAATGCGCCGCGAGAGCGACCTCATCGATGTTTGGTTCGACTCAGGAGCTATGCCTTTTGCGCAGCTGCATTACCCCTTCGAGAACAAGGAACTGATTGATAATGCACTGAATGGAAAAGGCGGTGAAGTAGCATTCCCGGCAGATTTTATCGCAGAGGGCGTGGATCAGACCCGTGGCTGGTTCTATACCCTGCATGCCATTTCTACCATGTGTTTCGATTCGGTATCATACAAAAATGTAGTTTCGAACGGCTTGGTTTTGGATAAAAATGGTTTGAAGATGTCGAAGCGCTGGGGCAATGCTGTCGATCCTTTCTATTGCATTGGCAAATACGGTGCAGATGCCACTCGCTGGTATATGCTCACCAATTCACAGCCCTGGGATAATCTTAAGTTCAGTTGGACCAATGTTTATCAGGATGCTGCCGGTACCCGCTACAATACCGATGATAGCAAATTCAGAGAGTTGCTAAAAGAAAGTCCCGATAAATTCACACAGATTGAAGGTTACTCAGATGGTATCACCGAAGTTCAACGCAAGCTTTTTGGAACGCTTTACAATACTTATATATTCTTTGCTACCTATGCCAATATCGATGATTTCGACGGTTCGAGTATCAAAGATTTTGCTTTCAAAGGCGAGGTAGCCCTCGAAAATCGCCCAGAGATTGACCGTTGGATTATCTCATTGCTGAACACTTTGGTTAAAGAAGTGGATGCCGATTATGCCGATTATGAACCAACACAGGCCGGCCGCAAAGTGGAACATTTTGTCGATAGTCATCTAAGCAACTGGTATGTACGTCTATGTCGCCGCCGTTTTTGGAAAGGTGGTCAGGATGAAGATAAATTGGCGGCTTATCAGACTTTATATACCTGTCTTATTACATTGAGCAAGCTGATGGCACCAATTTCGCCATTTTTCAGTGAGTTTTTATATCGCAATTTGAATGGAGCTGCTAAGGTTGAAAAGCACGATTCTGTGCACCTTTCTTTCTTCCCTACAGTGAATGAGTCTGTAATTGACAAAATGTTGGAAGAACGTATGGACTATGCACAGCGCATTTCTTCGATGGTCCACTCATTGCGCCGTGCACAAAAACTTCGTGTCCGTCAGCCTTTACAGAAAGTGCTATTGCCTATCCTCGATGATAGATTTGAGGCACAGGTAGATTCAGTCAAAGATTTGATTTTATCGGAAGTAAATGTAAAAGAACTGGAGTATGTAAAAGACACTTCGGGCATCATCAAAAAAGGTATTAAACCAAATTTTAAAACCCTAGGTAAAAAATTGGGTAAGCTGATGAAAGCCGTTCAGGACCGTATTGCCGAAATGACGCAGGAAGATATTGCAACAATTGAGAAAAATAATCTGTTTAGTTATGAGATAGAAGGAGAGAAAGTGGAATTGAATCTCGATGATGTTGTTATTTCTTCTGAAGACCTTGAAGGATGGCTGGTAGCAAATGATGGTGACCTAACAGTGGCTTTGGATGTTAATCTGACAGATGAACTGAAAGCTGAAGGCGTGGCACGCGAATTGGTAAACCGTATTCAGAACATCAGAAAGGACAGTGATTTTGAAGTAACCGACCGTGTGAAACTTACCTTACAGTCAAGCGATTATATTAGTGAGGCTGTTGCAAAATTTAGCACTTATATCTGCAATGAGGTGTTGGCAACTGAGTTGAAAGTAGTGGATGGCGCTGATTTTGGACAGGAGGTAGAACTGGAAGAAGGCGTGATGCTGAAAATTGCGGTGGAGAGGAATTGATAATTGGTATCAGGTATCAGGTATCAAGACTTTTTAAAACTTTTACCTTATTAAACTTTAAACATTAAAAAAAAAATAGCCTTCAAATCTAAGCGGCAATTTGCATGTAATGGCAGCCTGGCCTGTCCTGATACTTGCTACCTGCTACTTGATACAATAATTAAACCATGAAAGTAACAGATCATTTTAAAAAAGCGCAGGGCGAGACCCTCATTTCTTTCGAAATTTTGCCACCACTCAAAGGAGGCGGCATTAATAGCATTTTCGAAACCTTGGACCCACTTATGGAGTTCAAACCGCCTTTTATAGATGTGACCTATCACCGACAGGAATACATTTATCAACGTAAAGAAAGCGGATATTATGAAAAATCGGCAGTGCGCAAGCGCCCGGGTACCGTAGGTATTTGTGCATCTATCATGAATCGCTACAAGGTCGATGCTGTACCGCACTTGATTTGCGGAGGCTTCACCGTAGAAGAAACGGAAAACGCCTTGATAGACCTCATGTTTTTGGGCGTTGATAATGTACTTGTACTACGCGGCGACCCCCAAAAATTTGAAGAAAAATTCGAACCGGAACCGGGAGGACATGCTTATGCCCTCGACCTTGTAAAACAGGTAAATTCCATGAACGAAGGCAGGTACTTAGATTCAACCATTATGGATGCTGAGCCTTCTTCCTTCTGTATTGGTGTTGCCGGGTATCCCGAAAAACATTTCGAGGCACCCAATCTGGCAAATGACATTCACTTTCTGAAAAAGAAAGTCGAGGCTGGAGCGCAGTACGTAGTAACACAGATGTTTTTCGATAATCAGAAATTTTTTGAATTCGAAAAAATGTGTCGTGAAAATGGTATCAATGTGCCTATAGTACCGGGATTGAAACCTATTACTAAAAAGTATCAGCTTAGCTCAATTCCACGCCATTTTTATATCGATTTGCCCGAAGCATTAACCCTTGAATTGATCAAGGCCAAAGATGCAGAAGCTCGTCGACAGGTAGGTATTGAATGGTGTATTGCACAGTCCAAAGAACTGAAAGCTGCCGGCGTGCCATGTCTGCATTATTATACTATGGGCGATGTGCCGACTATCAAACAGATTGTGGAAGCGGTTTACTAGTACTTAGATATAAGAGAATTTATAAAATGCCTTTTCTACCCTGAGAAGGCATTTTTTAATTTTACACTTGACAAAGTGGGTATAATGCACTATATTCGTAGGCAGAAAATTAAATTTAACCCTATGTCCCCAAAATTTCAAAACAAATACAGAATTGACTCAACCCGTTTGGAGGGTTGGAATTATGCCGCAAAAGGTTCCTATTTTATTACAATTTGTACCGATGATCGCGTGCATTATTTTGGTGAAATAGAAAACGAAAAAATGATTTATTCCCCCATTGGGTCAATTGCCTATGTGTTATGGGATGAAATCAGAAATCATCAAAAAAATATTCGATTGGGCGAATTTGTCATAATGCCAAACCATGTACATGGGATATTAATATTGGATGGTTCCGATATGGTCGACGTTGTTGTAGATTCGTTTCATGAAACGAATCTACAACAACAACCAAAACCCGAATTCGTCAACGAATTTATGTCATCCATATCCCCCATTCCCGGTTCTGTATCAACAATTATCCGATCATATAAATCGGCAGTTACAAAATATTGCAACAGATTGGGATTGGAATTTAAATGGCAATCTCGATTTTATGACCATATCATACGGAATGAAACATCCTTCAACAGGATATCTAATTACATCAGAAAAAACCCCAAAATGTGGGGCAAGGTAAAATTATTCAAAGGGTAAATTTTGTGATTTTATGACAAAAAAATTCCTCAGCCAAGACGAAGCCTTGCTAAAAATGCAGCAGTACTGCGCCTATCAGGAACGATGTCAGGATGAAGTGCGGAGCAAACTGATTGAATTGGGCGTTTATGGTGATGCGCTGGAAAGTGTCATAGCAGATTTGATTACTGATAATTTTTTGAATGAGGAACGATTTGCCAAAGTCTATGCCGGAGGTAAATTTAGAATCAAACACTGGGGACGGATAAAAATTGTTCAGGAACTGAAATCAAAAAAAATATCCGAATATTCCATTAAAAAAGCGTTGGCTTCTGAAATAAATGAAGAGGATTATCGGGCAACTTTATTAGAAGTTTTAAATAAAAAAGCTAAATTGCTTTCAGAATCAAACAGCTTTAAAAAAAACCACAAACTCGCTGCTTATCTAATTGGACGTGGATTCGAAGCAGAATTTGTTTGGGATTGTCTGAATAAATTTTCAAATGATTGAACTTTTAAATAATTAACTTAGTTTAGATATTAAACAAAGTAGTTTTATCTATTTAAATCTTTTAACTTTCATCAATATTATTAACTGGTACCTCGTACCTGGCTACTCCGCACTAAAAAAATCTTTCATCTTTCTCCCGATAGCTATCGGGATTTCATCTTTCAATCTTTCATTCTATAATCATGCAAACACTTGAAACTGCCAAAAGCAAACTCGATAAAAAAGGATTTCTCGATATGGAAATAGATCCCACTTTAGACCTTTTTGAAGAAATCAATAAGCTGAAAAAGGAAAAAAAGATGGTTCTTTTGGCGCATTATTATCAAGAAAGTGAGATTCAGGACATAGCTGATTATATCGGCGACAGTTTGGGATTGGCTCAGGAAGCCGCGAAGACAGATGCAGAGATTATTGTTTTTGCCGGCGTACATTTTATGGCCGAAACAGCCAAGATGCTCAACCCGAATAAAAAAGTGATACTTCCCGACCTAAAGGCAGGCTGT
>CANETR010000047.1 GCA_947441325.1 Saprospiraceae bacterium | reverse complement strand
CCTGATCTGTGTTTTAATGTAGATGAAAGAGGAAAGAATGAAAGAGTGAAAGAGGAAAGATTGAAAGAAACTAAGATGCGCTCGTGTTGAGGGTTTACCACTGGCATTCTTGTAAATTCTAAATTCTACCTTCTTAATTCAGATTTGCTTCGTCTTTGCGCTTCTTTGCGTAATAAAGATCAAGTGCATTCTCTGCGCCTTTGCGTGAAAATAGCCTGGTTGAGAGAAATGCGTAAATTTTACCACAAAGATTCTGTGTTAACTTCCAAAAAAATATCCCAATTTTTTTCCTTTGTTAATAAATCAGTTTAAAGCCAGATTCGAAGGTTCTGATGCATTTTGGAGCAGAGACTTATTTTTTTCTTCATAATGCTGCGCGACTTATTTTAAAATCTGATCAATGATTCGGTTGTGGAAATCAATTAGTAGGAATTGATTTGAAATTTTTATATCAGTAATTTAAAAGATTAGACTTGTTTTTTTTGCCTAAGCTGTTTTTTTACATTAAAAAATTCTTAAAGTAGCCGCTTAAAATATAAATTTGTGTCGCTTTGGAATAGCTGTAAACTTTCGCTAATTTCTAGACATCAAATTCAACTTTATTATTCTATAATGGGTGACCAATCTCTAAATATTAATTATTTACCTTTGCTACTGCAAGTTGTTGTGGCATTGGGTTTTGTAGTTACTACGCTTTTTCTTACACACATACTTAGCCCCCGGATAAAATCTAAGGTTAAGGATGAGAATTTTGAATGCGGAATCGAATCGGAGGGTAATGCAAGGTTTCCTGTCTCGGTTAAATACTTTATGACCGCCATTCTTTTTGTACTTTTCGATGTGGAGGTGATATTTTTCTATCCATATGCCGTGAATTTTTATAGTTTGAAACTTGAAGGGCTTTTGGCTGTTGTAATATTTGCCTGCCTGTTTTTGGTAGGATTTTATTACGTGTTAAAAAAAGGAGGATTCGAATGGGAGAAATAAATGATAAAGTAATCAACGGTGAAGGTTATCAGCTCACTACACTTGATAAGGCATTGGCACTTGCCAGGTCAAATTCCATTTGGCCATTGCCTTTCGCCACATCCTGCTGTGGAATCGAATTCATGGCTACGATGGGCAGTAATTATGACCTTTCGCGTTTCGGAATGGAACGTATGTCATTTTCACCACGTCAGGCAGATTTACTCATTGTTGCAGGTACCATTTCCAAGAAATTAGGTCCGATCCTCAAACAGGTTTATGAACAGATGGCTGAACCCCGTTGGGTGCTGTCGGTTGGCGCCTGTGCCTCTTCTGGTGGTATATTCGACACTTACAGCGTTTTGCAGGGAATCGACAGAATCATCCCGGTTGATGTGTATGTTCCGGGCTGCCCGCCACGCCCCGAGCAAATTATAGATGGCATTATCAATATCCAAAAACTGGTACAGCACGAGTCTATGAGAAGACGCTACGAGCCGAAATATCAGGAAATGCTTGGCAAATACAATATAAAACTCAACGATGAACAGGGAGTATAAAGAAGAAATTGTACAATATCTTCAGGATAATTTTCCCAATGCTGTATTGGGTTCTGAAGATGCTTTTGATGTTCCAAATATTGAAATTGAGCCATCGAAACTGCATGATATTTTAAAATTTCTGAAATCCGACAGTCGTTTTGCTATTAATTTCCTTACCCTGATCGGAGCGGTTCATTATCCTGACAATGCAGGCAGAGAGCTTGCTGTAGTATATCATTTGCATAGCTGGACCAAGAATATAAGAATCAGAATCAAAGCCTTTCTTCCAATCGATTATCCGAATATCAGTTCGGTAATGGACATTTTTCCATGTGCCGACTGGATGGAAAGAGAAACCTACGATTTTTACGGAGTAATTTTCGAAGGGCATAAAAACTTAAGGAGAATCCTCAACGAAGATTCTATGGATTATTTCCCGCTTAGAAAGGAATACCAATTGGAGGATGCCACCCGTGAAGATAAAGACGACAGATATTTCGGGCGATTCAAAAACAGTGAAAGCTAGTATGGAAGAGTTAAGCAAAGATTTGAAGTACAAAGAATATATGACTGTCGATAGCATCGATGGCGATATTGCAACCATAAATTTTGGTCCTACCCACCCGGCAACACATGGGATTTTTCAGAATATCCTGAAAGTGAACGGGGAGAAAATTCTTTCTTCCGAACAGACAGTTGGCTACATTCACCGTGCTTTTGAAAAACTGGCAGAAAGAAGACCTTATAATCAGATTACTCCGATAACTGACCGACTCAACTATTGCTCTTCGCCTATCAATAATATAGGCTGGCACATGACTGTCGAAAAACTCATTGGTGCCGATGTGCCCAAAAGAGTAGATTATATGCGGGTTATAATCATGGAACTGGCTCGTGTAGCCGACCATCTTATCTGTAATTCTGTAGTGGGTGTTGATACAGGAGCACTTACAGGATTTACCTATATGTTTCAGGAGCGCGAAAAAATTTATGAATTGTACGAGGAAGTCTGCGGCGCTCGACTGACAACAAATATAGGCCGCATTGGCGGTTTTGAACGTGATTTTTCACCGGCCTTCCATAGCAAACTCAAAACTTTTCTGAAGGAGTTTCCTAAGATTTTTGGGCAGTTCGATTCACTGCTTTCAAGAAACCGCATCTTTATGGACCGCACCAGAGGCGTTGGTCCAATTTCAGCAGAAAGAGCCATGGATTATGGTTTTACCGGACCAAACCTAAGAGCTGCCGGTGTTGATTATGATGTGAGAGTCATCAGTCCTTATTCCTCTTACGAAGATTTCGATTTTATTTTACCAGTGGGTGTGAATGGCGATACATACGACCGTTTTATGGTCCGTCAGGAAGAAATCAGACAGAGTTTGCGCATCATTGAGCAGGCTTGCAGCAATATGCCAGAGGGCTCATACAAAGCAGATGTACCAGATTTTTATTTGCCACCTAAATCGGAGGTTTATAATAACATGGAAGCACTTATCTACCATTTCAAAATTGTAATGGGAGAGACCAAGATACCTGCAGGAGAGGTCTATCACTGTGTGGAAGGAGGCAATGGTGAACTTGGTTACTACCTCATCAGCGATGGTGGACGTGCCCCTTACCGATTGCAGTTCCGCCGACCCTGCTTTATTTATTATCAGGCATATCCTGAAATGATTACAGGTCAGGGCATCAGCGATGCTGTACTTACATTGAGTTCTTTGAACGTAATTGCCGGAGAATTAGACGCTTAATATGAAAACAAATACAGATACATCCAACAAATATTCCGAAAAGTTCGAGTTTTCACCAGAATCATTGGCCAAGGTCAATGAATTTATTGCCCAATATCCCGAGGGAAAGCATAAAAGTGCCATTCTGGCAATTTTGCACTTAGTTCAGGAAGAAAACGGCTGGTTGAGTATCAATGCAATGGATCAGGTGGCAGCTATTTTGGGTGTCAAACCCATCGAAGTGTATGAAGTGGCTACCTTTTATACCATGTTTCATATCGAACCAGTAGGTAAACATGTTTGGGAAGTTTGTCGTACCGGTCCCTGTATGTTGGTCGGAAGCGACAAAATCATTGAGCATATCGAGAAAAAATTGGATATAAAAGTTGGAGAAACCAGTGCAGACGGACTTTTTACATTAAAAACTGTAGAATGTATGGGCGCCTGCGGTTATGGTCCCATGTTTCAGTGCAAGGGTAAAAATTATGAGCATCTCACGACAGAAAAAGTGGATGAGCTGATTGAACAATTTAGAAATGAAGCAAAATAAATAGCAATGTCAGGAAAAAAACTGCTGCTTGAAAATATAGAGATTCCCGGAATCGAAACTTTTGAGGTCTATCGCAAAAGCGGTGGCTATGCCTCTGTTGAAAAGGCATTGAAAACAATGTCGCCAGATGCAGTGGTGGAAGAGGTGAAAAAATCGGGTCTGAGAGGAAGGGGAGGAGCTGGTTTCTCAACCGGTATGAAATGGTCTTTTTTGGCAAAACCCGATGGCGTTCCGCGTTATCTGGTTTGTAATGCCGATGAATCAGAGCCCGGAACTTTCAAGGACCGTTACCTGATGGAAAAAATTCCGCATCTGCTCATTGAGGGTATGATTACGGCGAGTTATGCACTTGGCGCCAATCAGTCATTCATTTACATTCGTGGTGAGTACATGTGGATTCTTCAAATTCTGCAAAAAGCAATTGCCGAGGCACATCAGCATGGATTTTTAGGAAAAAATATTTTAGGTTCGGGTTATGACCTAGAACTGGTGGTGACTCCCGGTGGAGGTGCCTATATCTGCGGAGAGGAAACTGCTCTGCTCGAATCATTGGAAGGCAAAAGAGGCAATCCGCGCATGAAACCGCCATTCCCGGCGGTAAAAGGTCTTTGGGATTGCCCTACAGTAGTAAATAATGTCGAAACCATCGCAGCAGTTGTGCCAATTGTCAATCATGGCGGTGAACACTATGCAAGTATTGGAATCGGCAAAAGCACAGGGACAAAACTTATTTCGGCTTGTGGTAATCTGGTAAGACCGGGTGTCTATGAAATAGAAATGGGGCTTAGTGTTGAGGAATTCATCTATGGTGATAATTATTGCCGTGGCATTGCCAATGGAAAAAAACTGAAGGCCTGTGTGCCCGGAGGTTCATCCGTTCCAATTCTTCCACATTATCTCGTATGTAAAACAGAAGCTGGGCTGGATAGACTCATGACCTATGAGAGCCTTGCCGACGGTGGTTTTAAAAGCGGCTCCATGTTAGGTTCTGGCGGATTTATTGTTTTCGATGAAGACCAATGTGTTGTTCGTAATACCTGGAATTTTGCTCGTTTTTATGCGCACGAATCCTGCGGACAATGTTCACCCTGTCGTGAAGGAACCGGTTGGATGGAAAAGGTATTGAACAGACTCGAACACGGACAGGGAAATATGCGCGACATCGACCTCCTGGCAGATATCAATAAAAAAATTGAAGGTAATACCATCTGTCCTTTGGGAGACGCTGCTGCATGGCCAGTAGCAGCTGCAATTCGTCATTTTAGAGATGAATTCGAGTGGCATGTAAATGAAAGAGAAATATCTCAAAAGAGAAATTACGGACTGATTCAGGAAAAATCAACAAGCCTTGCTTAAGTTTTATAAATAAAATCAAACAACTGATTTAGAGCAATGATAAAAGTTACAATCGATGATATTGAAATCGAGGTAGAACCAGGAACAACGATTTTGAATGCTGCCCGCAAGGTGGGTGGAGAAATCGTTCCCCCGGCTATGTGTTATTATAGTAAACTTCCGGGTACTGGCGGGAAATGCCGCACCTGTCTTGTAGAGGTAACATCAGGCTCAGCCGCAAACCCAACACCAATGCCCAAGCTGGTTCCATCCTGTTCGACAAATTGTATGGACGGTATGGTGGTGAAAAACTCCACCAGTGAACGCGTTTTTGAAAACAGAGGCGGTATTGTTGAATTTTTGCTCATCAATCATCCGCTCGACTGCCCGGTTTGCGATCAGGCCGGCGAATGTCACTTACAAGACCTTGCCTACGAACATGGTGCTCAAAAAACCAGGTACGAGGAAGAGCGCAGAACTTTTGAACCAATCGAAATTGGGGAAAATATTAAGCTGCACATGAATCGCTGCATTCTTTGTTACCGCTGTGTGCAAGTAGCCAATCAGCTTACCGAAGACCGTGTTCATGGAGTGCTTTACCGTGGCGAACATGCTGAAATTAGCACCTATATCGAAAATGCGCTCGATACAGATTTTATCGGCAATGTGATTGATGTTTGTCCCGTAGGCGCACTCACCGACAGAACTGCGAGGTTCAAAAGCAGGGTTTGGTTTCTGAAACCTATGGAAGCAGAATGTTCCTGCTCCAAATGCGCTGGAAAAGCTGTCCTTTGGATGTTCGGCGATGAAATCTACAGGGTCACTACAAGAAAAGATCACTACGATGAGGTAGAGACCATCGATGATAAAACTGCCTGGATCTGTGATGAATGTCGTTTCGAGAAGAAAGATAAATCTCAATGGAATATCATTGGACCAAGAGAAGTGGATAGACACTCTGTTATTTCTCAAGGTAAGTACGAAACCAAAATCGGAAATCAACCCAAAAAAATTGAGTAATGGAATTATCCTTTATCATAGAAAAGTTTTTACTGGTTTTCATCATCTTCATTATTTCGCTTGGGGTGGCTGCCTATGCCACTTATTTCGAACGAAAGGTAGCCGCCTGGTTCCAAGATAGAATTGGACCCGATCGTGCAGGCCCCTTTGGACTTTTACAGCCCATTGCCGATGGTGTAAAAATGTTTATGAAAGAAGACTTTATACCTAAACATGCCGATAAATGGCTTTTTATCCTTGGTCCTGGTATCACAATGTTTGTTGCGCTCATCCCAAGTGTGGTAATTCCCTGGGGACCGCCTTTAGAACTTTTTGGTAAAACAATTGCCCTGCAAGTAACTGATTTTGATTACGGGATTCTATTCATTTTTGGTGTTATCTCGGTCGGTGTTTATGGAATTATGATTGGTGGTTGGGCTTCTAATAATAAATACTCACTTTTTGGTGCAGTACGTGCCTCTTCACAAATGATTTCATACGAATTGGCAATGGGCATTTCTGCCATTACTATCATAATGATGACCGGTAGCCTCAGCCTGAATGATATTATTGCAAAACAGCATGGCATGAACTGGAATATATTCTATCAACCAGTCTGTTTTCTTGTCTTTTTTACCTGTGCCTTGGCCGAAACAAACCGCGCACCTTTCGATTTACCCGAATGCGAATCTGAATTAATAGGAGGGTATCATACCGAATACAGCTCCATGAAACTAGGATTGTACATGTTCTCTGAATATGTAGCAATGTTTATTTCATCTGCGCTCATAGCTATTCTCTTTTTTGGCGGATTTAATTTCCCCGGAATGGATTATTTCAGCGGTAATACACTGGCAATTCTAGGAATTTTGGTATTCTTTACAAAAATATTCTTTTTCATTTTTCTGTTTTTCTGGATCCGTTGGACCTTGCCCCGTTTTCGCTTCGATCAACTGATGCATCTTGGGTGGAAGGCACTTATCCCTATTTCTATTATCAATATGCTCATTACAGGTTTCGCCATAGCCTTGTATCAGGGATGGTTCTGAAAATAGTAAAATTTGATTAAACGATTATGCTCACATTAACAAATAGAAAAAAGGTAGTATCAGATAAACCCATGACTTTTATGGAGAAGATTTATCTTCCTGCAATTGTTGGTGGCATGGTGATTACCTTCAAGCATCTGATGCGTCGTGGAAACACCGTAAAATATCCTGAACAATTAAGACCTTTTGCACCTGTTTACCGTGGTATGCATGTGCTCAAAAGAGATGAACAAGGCCGTGAAAACTGTACTGCTTGTGGGCTTTGTGCCGTTGCATGTCCTGCAGAGGCCATCACCATGATTGCGGCAGAGCGTAAAAAGAGCGAAATGCATTTGTACAGAGAAGAAAAATATGCTGCTGTTTATGAAATAAATATGCTGCGCTGTATTTTTTGTGGTTTGTGCGAAGAAGCCTGCCCTAAAGAAGCTATCTTCTTGACAGACAGAATTGTACCTACCGAATTTGCTAGAGGAGAATTTATTTACGGAAAAGATCAATTGGTAGAACCGCTCGATAATCGGATCGATATAACCAAAAGACAAAACAGCGGAAGAAGAACTAAATAACTGATATGGATATACTTATTTGGATACTGGGAGGACTTACTATCGGCACCGCGCTGATGGTTGTACTCAGCAAACACCCAATCAGAAGCGTACTTTTTCTGGTGGCCACATTTTTTCTGATTTCTTGTCATTATATTTTGCTAAATGCACAATTCCTGGCTATCGTAAACATTATTGTTTATGCCGGAGCAATTATGGTACTTTTCCTTTTTGTCCTCATGTTACTCAATTTAAGTCAGGATAAAATACAGAAGACCGCCTATATGCTCAAAATAAGTTCAGTCGTCATAGGTGGTTTATTCCTCATAATTTTGATTGCAGCGCTCAAAGACAGTATTGATTTTAAACCAATTGAAGGGGTAAGAACCGATATTGGTTACGTAAAGGTATTGGGAGAGACCCTGTTTTCGAAATATCTGGTACCTTTTGAAATATCTTCCATACTCTTTATATCAGCAATGGTTGGAGCTTTGATGCTGGCCAAAAAAGAAAAAGAGATTATCGAATAAAAAACTTTTGGCAATTAAAACTGCCCGCTAAAACCATGGATTATTATCTTATACTTTGTATCATACTTTTTTCTATCGGAGCCTTTGGTATGCTGATCAGGAAAAATATGATTGTCTTACTGATGTGTATCGAATTGATGCTCAATTCAGTAAATCTTTTACTAGTGGCTTTTTCTGCTTATTATGGCAGTTCCGACCCTCAAATTTTTGTCTTTTTTACGGTGGTTGTCGCAGCTGCCGAGGCGACAGTTGGACTTTCCATTATTATTATGGCATATCGCTACCTCAAAACGACCGATATCAGTTTATTTAACAATTTAAAAGGATAATCTGATGTCAACAGAACTAATAATTGGTCTAATGATGCTGATGCCTTTAGTGGCAGCTATTATTAATGGCACTATCGGCAATATTTTACCTACTAAGCTAATTGCTATACTCGCCTGCTCAGTTGTTTTTGCGGCATTTGGGCTATCGCTAATTTTGTTTTTTAACTTTGAATCTGCTCAAAAGATAACGCTTTTTACGCTATTAAAGATTAGGGAAACAAGTATTAACGCGAGTTTTTACGTCGATGCACTCTCTGTTTGGATGACTATGATTATCACGGGAGTTGGTGCATTGATACATTTGTTTTCAACGGCTTATATAACCGAAAAAGAAGATTATTATAAGTTCTTCACCTACCTGAACCTTTTTGTATTCTCCATGCTACTATTGGTCCTGGGCAGTAATTACTTTATGTTATTCTTTGGTTGGGAGGGCGTAGGAATCTGTTCGTTTTTGCTTATTGGATTTAATTATTCAGATCCTGAAACCGGATTTGCCAATAGCATGGCTGCAAGAAAGGCCTTTATAATGAATAGAATAGGAGATATGGGTTTACTTGTGGCACTTTTTCTATTCATTAATCAGTTTGGAACGCTCGAGTACACCGAAATTTATAAAATTGTAAGTGCAGAGGGCTTTGAAGTCCCAAGCAGTTTCATGATAGCGCTCACCCTCTCATTATTCTTTGCTGCCACCGGTAAAAGCGCTCAAGTTCCACTTCTTACCTGGCTACCCGATGCTATGGCAGGTCCAACACCTGTTTCTGCGCTTATTCATGCTGCAACCATGGTTACGGCGGG
>CANETR010000046.1 GCA_947441325.1 Saprospiraceae bacterium | reverse complement strand
TTTAAGCTCAAGTGTCCTGAAATAAATATAATTTTCTTCCCTTGCATTTAAGAAATAAGTATCAAAAAGGCTTAATACCTCATCGTATTTTTGCATGTAGAAATTAGCACGGATTACCTGAAAAGCATAGCGGTCTTTCAAAAACTTGTCCTTCTCTTTTTTTATGGCTTTAAGGCCTTCCTCACTCAATTTTTTGAGCACATTCATGTCTTTTTTGTCCTCTTCATTCCAATAATCAACACCTTTCAAGGCCTGTTCCTCGCATTTTTTAGCAAAGAGAAGATAGGCGCCCATCTTTTTCTTCAAAGCTGCATCTTTGAGCCAGAGAGAAAGTACAGCGTTATTTTTTGCTGCAGCACTCAGTGCTGTTCGGTCCTTTATCAATGTTGAAATTTCATCTTGAGACAAGGCATAAATAAGTTCTGAAAGTTCTGCATCGCTCACTTTAGCCTTTAGGTATTTTTTCCAATCGCTTAGGTTGGCATCTTCGGCCTCTTTTGCTTTTTCGGAATAGCCTAAGCCCAAGCCTGCCTGATAATCCAAAAACAGGATCATTGTGGGGTCTGATATTTCCTCAGTATCGAAAAAGGAATAATGAACCATGCTGTCATCAAACCAGCAAGTGAAGGAAATATTGGCTGAAAGTAGCAGAGAAGTTGCGATCAAAAATAAATTTTTCATGGCTAGGTTGCCTTTTAGTTTTCCGAAATAGATTTTATTGTTGCCTGATCATATCCTTGCACAATATAGTCATCTAAATGATAATAAATAATATCGAATGGCTTATTTCCAAAAGCTTTTTGCAAAATTTTTACTGATTCTTTCAAGTCTTTCACCTCGATGTTTTCCAATCTTATTTTATCGTTTTTATATACATAAATTCCTTTGAGATAAGCGCTGGTATTTACCTTAAAAATGCCCGCTTCAATTTGATTAAAATTTACATTATTTTTTAAATCTGCCTCCGATAGGTCATTGATTAGTTGAACGGTCCTTCCCTCTCTTTGTTGCACCCCCCATGAAAATAAGGGCAATGCAACATTCAATTTTAGTGGATAAACATCAAAATTCTCTAGATAAGCTTTTGCTTTTTCAAGGTTCAAAATGGAGTTTTTTTCATTTTCCTTAGATAAATCGCCCATATTATAGAACATCAAAACCCCTTCATCTACAGGTGGAACACCAGTATTATTAAAATATTTCACCTGATGCAACCTTATAGTGGCGGAGAATTTCTTTAAATCGGGCATATGTTTTCTCAATTGAGCAATCAATCTGAAATAGGCTTTCTCGGTTTTGCTGCTCCAATCACAATCGAGCTGTAATTCATTGATAGTAAATCTATTTTTATCTAATTTTACGATCATGGCCCCTAATTTATTGGCTATATTTTTTGCCAAACTATCAATTTCAAGGTTGTTTCGCAATTTTTCAAGGCTCCTGTTGCTAATAAAAACTACCGGAACGATTTCAAGGCTTTTACCCGGGTCAAAAAATTTCCATTCTAAACTCGATATTGGCATGGCCTGCTGCTTTTCATTGTCCCATTTTACATCAAAAAATCGCAGATATAGCTTTTCAACAGAAAGGTCATTCAAATATTTAACTTCCGATTGACTAATATTCATTTCTGCTTTCCAATGATAGAATGCAATAGAGGACTTCTTCCTTTTCTCTGAACAGGATCCAAAAACAAGGCTTACAATTAAAACTAAAAATGTGGCGATATGGAGTTTCATATTGCTAAGTTAGATTTTTAATGCTGAATTAAACTCTTTTTACTAAAATTACGAACTTTGCAAAACACATCATTAATAAATCAGTGAAATACAACCATGAAAAAACTTGTAATGGCAACAGCCAATCCCAATAAAATAAGAGAAATACAGAAAAAACTTGGCACTAATTATCAATTTTTTTCGCTACATGAAATTGGATGTACCGAAGATGTTCCTGAAACAAGCGATACTATTGAGGGCAACGCAGCTCAAAAAGCGCGCTATGTTTTCGAACAGTATGGTTACGATTGCTTTTCGGAAGATACAGGTTTGGAAATTGATGCTTTAAATGGGGCTCCTGGTGTGATTACCGCACGTTATGCTGGAGAAAACAAAGATCCCAATGCCAATATGGAAAAGGTTTTGAATGAACTGAAAGGCATTGCAAACCGAAAAGCCAGATTTAAAACCGTTATCGCCCTAAGGCTAAACAACCTAGAATATTTTTTCGAAGGAATAGTCAATGGCACTATCAGTGAAGAAAAAAGAGGCAAAGACGGTTTTGGTTATGACCCGATTTTTGTTCCCGATGGATATGACAGAACCTATGCAGAAATGAGCATTGAAGAAAAAAATGTGATTAGTCACAGAGCCCTTGCTGTTGATAAATTAAAAATATTTTTGGACGGCTTATCGCTCAAATGAAAAATTCAAAAGATTATCCCCGATTTCTATCCCGCTCTGATAACCCAAGGTACAGGAAAATTGATAATGCACGCCTCCGTAAAATCTTGAGATTGCAGCCTCCTGAGCAAAAGTATAAAAATTGTTAAAAGTCCTTGGCGTGTAGCCAACATCATCTTTTGAGTTATCGGTAAAACTGACATTTTCTCCAAAATAATGCGTAAGAATCCTTGCCGCTGCCGCCGATTGGGTTGAATGACAGGAAACATATTCGGGAAAGGGCGGCGTTCCGATGAGGGTTGACCAATTAGGGTCGATATGACTTTGTATATAAGTCACGGGGCGCAAAAGATTATATATATACTTGTTTTTAAAACAGTTGACAAAGGCGTCGCTCAGCGCCATCCCCATTTTCGCCAATACTTCGGCCGATAGTGCCAAATTGCTGTTTTTATCTTCTAAAATAATTTTTGTAATGGCCAGGCTATGTCCCGGAGGAGAAAAAGAACCTACATCATCGGCCCAAAAAATGGCAATGGTTCGCTCCTCCTGGCTGTTATTCAACACCTGATCGTGAACTGCTTTTGATTCGCGATAAAAATAAGAAGCAGTATCTGTCGAAAAGGTAGGCGGCAAAGGCAAAATGAGCGCACTTGCAACATTCTCATACAAAAATGGTCGATTGTTTCCCCAATATGGCTGCATAGCCGAACGGTAATTAAATACCGGTTGCATGGGCGATGGCGTCGGAACCCAAAGTCCCGGTCCCGAAGGGGCGACATAATCTGCCGGATAATTACGGGCAAAGGCATATTCGCCACCATCGAGCGCAGCCCAAGCCTGTATGGAAGCAGCTACTGCCCTTCCGAATGAGCGCGACCGCTCAAGCACTTCTGCATTTGTTCTTGTACTAAAATATATACTGTCTGCCCTTTCAAAAGAATCGAGCTTATTGACATAAACTTGAGTTGCCAAGGGAAAATTTGAACGCAGCATGGCAGCTAGAGCAGCCGATGCCGAAGCCGGCCAATAATACTCCAGCGTACAATCTGTTTCTGGAAAACTATCGCTGTAATGAAAATGATTTTGCAGGGATTTATTCTCAGGAATACCAGGAACAACTGCCTCATAGAGTGCAAGATAGGTATAACCCATGGTACGCGAAGCAACCGGTGGCGTAAAGCCATTGGTAAATTTTATCAGATCGAGATGCAGGTCGATCCATTTCAACAGAAATGCTGAAGAAAATGAATCGGTCTTTGGAAAAATCTGCGGTTCAGGCTCTTTTTTGCGACAAGAGACTGCAAAGACAAAAACAGCAATGAATAAAAAGGTAATTTTTTTCATCCTTGACCTTATTGATTAAAAAGCAGCTTTTCGCTGTAAATGATTGTTCCCTCATCGGCAATGCTGATAATATACAGCTGATTTTGAGCATTGAAAGCTGGCAAGAATTCCTTGAAGTTTAAAACATTTTGTCCGGCACTGACTTGGATTTTTCCAGTGGCCAGTTCCCTTCCCATCAAATCCTTCACAAAAACGGTCAACACTCTATCGCTTTTCGATTTAATTCTAAGTTTAAGCTTATCAGGATTATTGACAGGGTTGGGAAAAAGTAAAATTTCCTCAATTTCAGAAAGTGGGTCAAGTTGCAAACCAAGCGGTTCCTGAATGTTGAGGGTCTGATTTGTATTGACATTGTATAAAGTCTGCACCCCACCCCCTAGCCAATGCACTTCTATAGAATCGAGCACAGTGCTATTTCCCAAACCAAAATGTAGAATGGAACTGTTCAAGGAGGCATGACTACTGCCCCCATCCAATTCACGAATAAGTTTTCTATTTCCAAAATAAACAATGACCCTTGTACCATAGGCATCGCGGTTATTACTAGTGCCTCTCAGCTTTATTTTCAGCCATTTATTTCCGTTGTTATTGTTATTTCTGTAGATCTGAAAATTTTGCGAAAGTCCGATGACAGTAAATATCTGCATTCGGGAATGATTCACCAAAAGGTCCATATCCCCATCATTATCAAAATCGAAAATAGCAGAGCCCCTGTTGGCAATGGGCGATGTTAGACCAGATTGATAACCGATGTTTGTGAATCCTCCTGAAGTATTATTTCTGAACAGTACCGAAGAATCGCGGATGATAGTGAGCGGCAGAAAAGCATTGACATAACCGGCAGCAACATACAAATCGAGATAAGTATCATTATCATAATCGAAAAAATTGCAACCCCAGGTGGTTTTTCGCAGACTGTCCTGTAGCCCCCAGGTCAAATCGACGCCCAAACTAAGCGCCCGATCGCTGAAAGTACCATTGCCATTACTCATGTACAGGCTGTTCCTTCCAATATTTGTCACATAATAATCTAAATGTCCATCCTCGTTGTAATCGCCCTGTGCAATGCCCATTCCGAACATTCCTCGGTTAAAACCGCTTTGCGTACCTATGGAACTGAATCCTGAACTGGGATAATTATTTCTAAAAAGCGCATTTGGGTAATTGTTGTATTCCCCAAAATCATTTGCAAGTAAAATATCGGGATCTTTGTCAAAATCAAAATCGCTGAAAATACCGGTCAATCCGCAGCCTGCATCTGCAACACCCAAGGCTGATGCAGATTCCGTAAAGGTTTTATTTCCGTTGTTGATATAAAAATTATTTTCGTAACAGTCGGGAACATAGGCATTTGGATTGCCGAGGCTGTCGAAGGTAAAACTCATGTCGCGGACATAGTTACTGACATAAATATCGAGAAAACCATCCAGATTATAATCGCCCATCGATGCCGATTCTCCGTAAGAAAGTGCGTTGATTCCGGCACTTGCACTGATATCGGCAAAGTTGCCATTGCCTAGGTTTTCCAATAAAACATCGGGCTTTTTCACCACGCCAAACTGGTATTTATAGCCACCTGTTGTGATAAAAAGATCGCGGTCGCCGTCATTATCAATATCGCCAGCAATGGAAGAAACCGTTATAAGGCTGTCAATATAGGCATAAGTTACCGAGTTCAAAACCTGGGCTAAAACAGATGTAAAAGTTCCGTTGCCGTTGTTTCTGAAAAGCCCCGCACTGCCACCATAACCTCCGGGCACAAAAAAATCTTCGAATCCGTCGTTGTTATAGTCGAAAATGCAGACCCCTCCACCGCTGTCGTTGATATTCTCCCTGCTGAAATTAATACCAGCCGAGCTGCTGATTTCAGTAAAGGTTTGAGCATGCATCAAATGGCTAAAAATGATAACTGTTGTGAGTATTCCTAATATTTTCATAATTCTCATAGACTTTGTCCAAAAATAAACAAAATATAGGAACAAAAAAAGTGGCGATGATAACAAAACACAGATTTACAGTTAAAATATAAATCAGCGAGATCTTCGATACCGATTATTTCCTTCAGAAGGCGGATTTCAACTAAGACAATCAGTTAGTTTTTACAGAGTAAAATACCAGTATTTTGAGAAGAAATACTGATGAACATAGGAATGAGTTACTAATGCGAATCAAGAGTTTAAAAAGGCCTTTTTTTACATCAATAGCTTAAAAATGTAAAACTATTTTAGGATTAAATTTAAAATGTAAATTTGTATCAGGACTATCAATAAATTTTAGTTAAATCTGTAAACTTTTTTTAGGACGAGTCAAAGAACAGGCCGCTCCTCTGGAGCAAAAATGGCTCTGTAGGAGTCAACTGTTCTTAGTTATAGTTGAATAAGATGAAAAAAAGCCCCGTAGGGGTGACCTGTTTGTTTGTTTGGTAGGATTTTATGATATTTAAGTTTTAAAAATCCAACCCTTGATTCGCATTACTAGTTTTAATCAGTCATTATTTTCCTCGGCTGCAGCAATATTTTGAATGCCTTTTAGCAAGGCATCGGGTGTAAATGAAATGGAATCAATCCCCTGCTCTACCAGAAAACGGGTAAATTCCGGATAATCACTCGGAGCCTGCCCGCAAAGGCCAATCTTCTTTTTGGCATTATTGGCCGCTTTAATGACGGCTGATAACATATACTTCACAGCCCGATTATTTTCATCGAAAAGATTACTGACGATTGAAGAATCGCGATCGATACCCAGTGTAAGCTGCGTGAGATCGTTTGAACCGATAGAGAATCCATCAAAAATTTCAGCAAATTCATCTGCAAGGATTACATTCGAAGGAATTTCGGCCATAACATATACCTCCAGTCCATTCGTACCGCGTTCAAGTCCGAATGATTTCATGGTATTCAAAACCTTTTTTCCTTCCTCTGGCGTACGGCAGAAGGGAATCATGACTTTAATGTTATCTAAGCCCAGCTCATCGCGCAAATAGCGGATAGCGGCACATTCAAGCCCAAAACCCTCGCGATAACGCTCATCGTAATATCGCGAAGCACCTCTGAAACCCAGCATGGGATTTTCCTCTTCGGGTTCAAACATTTTACCTCCCAGCAGTTGAGCATATTCATTTGTTTTGAAATCGCTCATGCGCACAATCACCTCTTTTGGATAAAAGGCAGCTGCTACTGTGCCCACGGCTTCGGATAATTTTTCAATAAAAAACTTACGCTTATCGGCATAATTAACGCTGATTTCCCCTATTTTTTCCTTGTCCTTCGATAGGGCCAATTCATCATATTTTACTAATGCCATAGGGTGAATACGAATGCTGTTGCTGATAATAAACTCCATGCGCAGCAGGCCTACCCCATTGTTTGGATATTGGGAAAGTCTGTAGGCGGTGTCTGGATTGGCAAGAATAAACATAGCCGCAGTCCTTGTTTTTGCAATCGCTTCGGGATGAATCTCTTTGACTTCCCAATTCAATTTTCCCTCAAAAACAAAACCATCATTTCCTCCTGATGTTGAAACGGTAACAAGCTGCCCGTCGCTCAGTAGCTCGGTGGCATTTCCGCAGCCTACCACTGCACTGATGCCCAGCTCCCTTGCTATAATGGAAGCATGACTGGTACGTCCGCCTTTGTCGGTCACAATGCAGACTGCTTTGCGCAACATGGCGTTCCAGTCGGGATTGGTCATTTCGGCCACTATAATATCGCCCTTCTCTACCTTTTCGGCATCGGCAATGCTGCTTATCTTTATTACCCTACCCGACAGGATTGAATTCCCAACAGCCATACCACGGCAGATTTCCTTTGCATCGCTCTTCAGCCTGTATTCTCTGATATTTATTTCGCCCATCTTTTTATGTACAGTTTCTGGCCTTGCCTGTACAATATAAATCCTGCCGTCGGGTCCGTCTTTAGCCCACTCAATATCCATGGGTATTCCATAATGCTTTTCGATATTTAGGCATTGTTTTCCCAATAATTCAAGCTCCTTTTCATCCAGACTCAGATGATGCTTCTCGAAAATTGTGCAGGGCACATTCAGGGTAGTTTTTTCATTTCCATTTGGCGAAAAAATCATTTTTTGGGCCTTCTCTCCTATTTTTCTGGAAATGATGCTTTTTTTCCCTTTCTCGAGGGCTTTTTTGAAGAGATAAATCTCATCGGGAATAACGGCGCCCTGCACAATATTTTCGGCAAGTCCCCAAGCCGAAGTGATATAAATTACCTTGTCGTTTCCGCTTTCGGGATCGAGGGTGAATGCCACGCCGGCAGCTGCCAAATCGGCCCGCACCATGCGCTGTATGCCGACCGACAAAGCCACCTCTTTATGTTTAAAACCATGGTCGATACGGTATTTGATGGCCCTGTCATTGTAAAGGGAAATGTAACATTTTTTTACGGAATGGATTATCTCCTCCAGGCCCAGCACATTCAGAAAACTGTCGTGCTGACCTGCAAAACTGGCTGTAGGCAGATCTTCGGCAGTGGCGCTGCTGCGTACAGCAACCGGATAAGTTGAATTGCTGAGCAATCGGTATGCTGCCGAAACTTCATGGCCGATGATATCGGGAATTTCACCCTTTTCGAGTATCGCGCGGCAGGCACTGCCAATCTCGGCCAAATTTTTGAGCGTCTCGCTGTCCAATCTTTTCAAGGCCGATTCGAGTTCCGCCTCAAGATTATTTTCGCTCAAAAAAAGTCGGTATGCATCGGCACTGACGGCAAATCCGTCAGGAATTTCTATGCCATAAGGGCCCAATTTTCGGGTCATTTCGCCCAGAGAGGCGTTCTTGCCTCCTACCTTGGAGACATCTGAATTACTAATCTGATTAAAGGGTATACAGTACATATATTGGGAATTTTACCCAATATTAGCACGAAAGATGGGGATTAAAAATGATGGGGGTCATGGGGGGCACAATTCAATGTTGTAGATACGCAATGCATTGCGTATCTACAACATTGAATTGCGTATCTACAACATTGTTTATTTGTAAAATTTATCCTCGTCCCATTTGGCAGGATTATTCCTGATATAATTTGCGATGCGATCAAATGATGCCTCATCGCGGATGATATGGTCGTAAAAACGTGATTGCCAGGCAAAATCAGGATTTATCAATCGTGCATTTTTGGTTACAGATGATTTAAAACCACGAATTACGGATGATACATTTTTGCGTTGGGGACCAAATTGGTTGAGGGCTTGTTTTGGGTCGGTATTGTCAATATTAGGGGCGCAATGAATTATGTCCCTAACATTGTATTCATTTTTACCAATAACCAATATTCCATGAAAATGATTTGGCATCACCACAAAATCACCCAATGACAAATTCATATCTGGTCGCATCTCCGGAGATTTCACCCATTCTTCCGCTGCAATTTGTCCAATTTCATTAAACAGCATTTCCCCATTTTCTATTTCCCCAAAATAGTGTAACCTGTCTTTTATGCAGATTGTAATAAAATATGCCCCTGCCCAACTGTAATCCCAGGTCTGCAAACGGGCGGATTGGATGCGGTATTTATTTTGGAATTTTTCTGACACGGGATTGGGGATAATTAGTTGTTACAGGATTTACAATCCGAAATATAGATATTTATACTAAAAATAAAAAGAAAATAATGCATGATTTTGTAGGTTCGCAATGCAT
>CANETR010000045.1 GCA_947441325.1 Saprospiraceae bacterium | reverse complement strand
GGCATCCAAAACAGGATAACCATGGCGAGCCGGGCGTTTGTCATTCACAACAAAGCCTACTAATTTACGGTCTGAACCATTTTCTTTGTGATTGACACAGAACTCGCGACCGACAAAATCGCCTTTTTTGAGTTTGGTAATCCATCCAAGGCCAGCTTCAATTGGCGATGTTGTGTCATCTATATCATTTCCATAGAGACAAAAGCCCATTTCAAGTCGAAGTGTATCGCGCGCACCAAGACCAATTGGTTTAATATCAAGGTCTTTACCAGCTGCAAATACTTCATCCCAAAGTTTTCCTGCATCTTTATTATCTACATAAACTTCAAAACCACCTGCACCAGTATAACCCGTAGCCGAAACGATTACATTATCAATACCAGCAAAATTTCCTTTGGAGAAAGTATAATATTTCATACCATGAAGGTCAATATTGGTAAGTTTTTGTAAAGCTTCTGCAGCCTTAGGTCCCTGTATAGCGAGCAAAGATGTTTTCTCAGAAATATCTGTCAATTTCGCGTCGAAACTATTGTGCGCGTTGATCCAATTCCAGTCTTTTTCAATATTAGAGGCATTTACCACAAGCATGTAAGCACGCTCACCGGCCGAACAGTTATCTTCCGGCAAACGGTACACCAATAAATCATCCACTATCCCACCCTTGTCATTTGGCAGACAAGAATATTGCACATCGCCTATTTCAAGTTTAGAAACATCGTTTGATGTCACTTTTTGAATCAAATCAAGTGCCTGACTGCCTTTTACAATAAATTCACCCATGTGTGAAACATCAAAAACGCCAAGAGCATTACGCACAGAATTATGTTCTTCTATAATTCCAGCATAAGAAACAGGCATTTCATAACCAGCAAAAGGTACAATTTTAGCACCAAGGGCAACATGTTTATCGTATAAAGCAGTCTTTTTCATCTTGATAGATTTTTTATAAATTTGAAAGTCGCAAAGTTAGTTAAAAAATAAAAAACACCCTTTTGTAAACAGTAAAAGTTCTAAAAAGTTAGAGAATACAAAAACTGATTACAAGTAAATTTGAATGGTAAGCACCAACATAGTAATAATAGTAAGCCAAAATAAAAGTGGCAGCACAAATCTCAACCATTTGTCATAGGTTACATTCACCATTGCCAGCGAAGCCAAAATAAGACCTGTAGGCGTAATAAAAGCCATTAGTCCCATTCCATACTGATAGGCATTTACTACAAGTTCACGCTGCAGGTCAACTACATCGGCCAGAGGGGCCATAATTGGCATAGAAAGCACAGCAAGCCCCGATGATGAAGGTATAAAAAAGGAAAGGCCCGCATATAAAAACATCATAACATTTACAAAAACAACCTTAGGCATGCCATCAACTACTCCGCTTGCAGATTCAAGTAAGGTGGCACTGATTGCACCTTGATCCATAATCCATGTAATCCCACGAGCTATACCAATGATGAGCGCAACATTTAGCAATTCATTTGCCCCTTTTACAAAGGTTTCAACAAAGATTTTTTCTTTGATACCAGCAATAATTCCAACCAATACAGCTGCTAGCAAAAAAATCATGGTCATTTCCATAAACCACCATTTAAACATTGACACACCAACTATCATGGTTATGAATGAGGCAGCAAAAACAATAAGAATCAGAGAAATTCGCCAATTAAACTTAATCTGCTCTGTTTTAACGGCAAATAACTTTTCAATTTCATCCTTCTGTTTATAAATTATTGATTTTGAGGGATCTTTTCTTACTTTTTCTGCATAACGTATAATGTACCAAATACAGAAAGCTGTACCAATGATCAACATTACAATTCTTCCGTATAATCCACTTGTCCAGGTTATCCCCGCAGCATTGGACGCAATGATAGCTGAAAAAGGGTTAACCGTAGAAATCATCGTACCTACACTGGAGCCTATATAAATTGAGGCTAAAGCAACCATAGCATCATACCTCGCCGCCAGAAATACTGGAACTAAAATAGGATAAAATGCAATGGTCTCTTCTGCAAGTCCGAAAGTTGTACCACCCAGCGCGATGAGCGTTGTAATAAATACAATTAGCAGCTTTTCTCTTCCCCTCAAGGAAATTGCTAGTCGGCTTACTCCAGCATCGAATGCTCCTGAATAATGAACTATGCCTATAAATCCTCCTAAAATCAGTACAAATAAGATGACATCAATAGAGTCGATCACTCCCTGAAGTGGAGATTTTACAAATTCAAGAAAACCTTGGGGCTTAGAATCGATATTGTGATAGGTCCCCGGAATGCCTACAGGTTTCCAAATGCTTCCATCTTCAAATTTTGATAAATTTATTTTGATACCAAGAGAATCCAATGTTTTTTGGGTAGCAGGATACACTATTTCTTGGTCTGTCTTAATTTGAACAAAGACTTTTTTCTCCTTATCATATTTGAGCTCATCAAATTTACCAGCTGGTAAAAGCCAGGTAGCTAAGGCAACTAATGCTGCAATAATAAGCAGTACGGAATGAGCTGTCGGAAAAGATATTTTTTTCATAATAACGAATTTAGGCCCTGCAATTTAAAACAAAATTGAGTTTTGTATTCATTTTTCTATAAAAAATGAACTAATTTCGATTCGAAAGTGGCAAGGCTTTTGCTATTCAGAGAAAAATAACTAATTTTCGATGTCGAAATTTAATTTGACTTATTTATTAGTTATTAAATACATCTACTTCCATTCTTATTTTTGAACTTCAATCCAATGAAACAAAAATTATTAGCCCTGTTCAGTTTCATTATACTAATGACTGTCTTCAGAGTATCAACCTTTGCGCAGGTCGAGCTTGTTAATTATGAAGAAACCTGGCAAAAATTCCTAAAAGAACCACTTACCTCGGCTGTAAGTAAACTTACCCAACCCGAGAAAAGCAACTCAATTGATTACTTAAAGTACTGTCTGATGTACGCTACCTCATATTTTTGCGCCGACAACTTAAAGGATGCAAAATTGATGATGGAAGAAATTAACAAAATTGGTACCACTGAGCACTCCAAAATTTCGGGTTTCAAAGAGCGATATGAGGAACTAGGCAAAAAAATTGAAGCCTATTACCAAGTTGGCGAATTATGGACAACTTTCATGGCCAATAAAAATGTTGGGCTCGATGATTTAAATAAAATACCGGCGGGTAAGACTGTTTGTGAAAAAGGAACGCTCGCCAAATACTTTTACATTTCTGCTTATGCAAATTATTGTGCCGGCAATTTTTCAGCGACTAAAACAGATTTTGAAAATAAGGTAATCAGCCTTGTTGAAAAAGCCAATTTCGACCCTAAAAATGTTGCAGGCTTACCTGAAGAGATTAAATTCATGAAGGAAATTATCCGAGTGAACAATCTGCTCGATATTGCTTGGGCTGAATACATGAAAACAAATGTTTCTCAGGGCTTTAAAGATGATTTGGAACAGGTTAAATGTAACCTTATTCCAAATATGAAAATTTATGTTTTGAGAGCAATGGCTGATGTTTGTAAAAATGGCAATCAGATGCTCAAAAAAATAAAAGAGTTACAGGCTATCAACACACAAACAATTCCAGCCGATTTGCAGAAGAAAATTGATTGGCTTGATGCAGAAGTTTCAAAATACAACGGAAATCTCGCCGACCTCAACAAGGCCTGGCAAGAATTTGTAAGCACCAATACTGTAGATAAAAATCTAAACTATAAAGGTATCTTTTGTGAAAAAGATGCACAGGTTAAATCTTTGCTCATTGAAGGTACTTTGGAATATTGTACAAAGGGTGAAGAAAAGCTTACAGAGATTGATAAAGTCATCAAAGAATTTAATCCAACACTCGATCAGACTACCAAGGATAAAATCACAAAACTCAGAGCCCTTGTCAAAAAAGAAAAAGAAAATGTCGCTTCATTCAACATGGCATGGGAAGAATTTAGTAAAAACGACACAATTATTACAAATACCAGCTTCCAATTTGAGTATTGCAGCAAAGAGATGCTGGCAAGAGCCTATATCATGGATGGCAGATTGGGCATTTGCAGCAGAGCTGTCAGCAGACTCGCTGATCTACTCAAAATGAAAAAATCTGGTAATTTTGAAGGCTTTAGCGTACTGACGCTGAATAAATTTGCTGATTTTGAAATACGTGCAAATAAGGTCAAAAGCGACAATGAACAGCTCAATAATCTTTGGTCAACCTTTGTTAATAATAAAGATACCATTGAAGGGGAATATTCATTTGTAGATAAATATTGTGATAAAATCATGCAGGTAAAATCATGGTGTCTGCTTGGTCATTACAATACTTGTGAGCGAGGACAGCAGTACCTTTCTAAAATTGATGAATTTCAAAAGGAACATAACCTGGTTTTCGACACAGAACTTGCATGCAGGGTAACAAGACTTCGCATTAAAGTTTGGGATTGCCGCTATTGGGAATTGGTTGAAAAAGCATGGGTTATGACACATGCCGAGCGTGAGGATTTTGGTCCTAAATCAGCTCAGGTTATGTACAAAGACCTTAACGGACCAAAACAGGTTTGCGAAACAAAGGTCGAATATGAACCCCTAGGTAAAATTGGCATCAAGTACACTGTGAAGATTTATCTTTGTCAAAATGTTGATCTTGCTAAAATGGGCGATCCTGAATATTACAAAAAAATAGCTAAATGGATTGACACTGAAGTGCTAGTTAAATACTGTTCTCCAGACTTCAGATGTAAAAAAGAATTTAAACTCTATATTGAAGGTCATACGGATGGCAATCCAATGGGATACCATAAATATACTGAGTCCTTTAATATACCCAAAGGAACTCCCTACACTCACTTTATTGGGACCAAAGACACTACTGAAAAAGTTTTAGACAAAACTATTGCCAATGAGCTTAAAACCAATATGGAACTTGGCTTAGGAAGAGCCTGGACAGTAAAAAAACAACTTGATTTTATTGGTGCGCCTGTAACAATTGGCGCCTATGAACATCCAGCGGAGGAAAAAGGTGGAGAATTCAGAAGAATGGAGGTTGAGCTCTTTATGCCAAACTTATTATTGGATTTCTTCGAAGCTCGTCTAAAAGAACTCTTGGAAGCATCTGGTATTGGTCCACAACCAAAGCAATGTAAGGGTTAGAAACCCCATTCGAATCATTATGAGAAATCGGCTTTATTGTGAAATAGAGCCGATTTTTTTATGCAGCTAATTGCTCAAAATGTTATACCTGATGATTATGAATTTTAGTGCATAAAAAAACCTCGAGGTTTTGAATCTCGAGGTTTAAAACTATATTTTATCTGATAGCTTAAGCTACTTCTACATCAGCAGGCTCGATACTAACAAAAGTACGGTTTTTGTAGCCTTTTTTAAATTGTACAACTCCGTTACAAAGGGCATAAATGGTAAAGTCTTTACCTACACCTACATTGAGACCAGGGTGGAATTTTGTACCGCGCTGACGAATGATAATATTGCCAGATAGTGCCAATTGACCGCCAAAAAGTTTAACACCTAAACGTTTACTTTTACTGTCGCGGCCGTTATCCGAACTACCTACACCTTTTTTGTGTGCCATGATATTATTTTTTGATTAGTGGGATAAATTGGTTAATTAAGCAATGTTGTCAATCTTAATTTGTGAAAAGAATTGACGGTGACCGTTTTTCTTACGGTGACCCTTGCGGCGTTTTTTATGAAAAACGATAACTTTGTCACCTTTCACATGTTTTAAAACAGTGCAGGCAACTGATGCTGCTAAAGTGGGTTTGCCCACTTGGTAAGTGTCGTCTTTGGCCAGGAGGAGTACTTTGTCAAAAGTAACTTTATCGCCCTCGTTGGCAGCCAGACGGTGTACAAAGATCTCTTGACCTTCGCTCACCTTAAATTGTTGTCCTTGAATTTCTACGATTGCGTACATCTTACCTTGTTAGATAATTGGTTTAAAAAATTGTTATAAAATGTGATAATTTCACATTCGAGTTGCGAAGATACTATATTTGATTGCATTTCCAAAGTTTTATAAAATAATTTTTATTAACAAAATTGATTGTTTAAGAAATATCAATTCGTTTTGTCTTATTTTTGCAAACAAATCAATAAATAAAAACATAGAAATATATGAGCAAACTACTTTTATTGTGCTTTTGTGGCCTAATCTTATCGTCTTGTGTTGCTGAGCAAAAAAAATCAACAGCCGTCGAAGGTGATAACAAAAATGATAAAAAGCACTATGGACTTAAAGAAATAAAAGCAGACAATGCTATTTCTGCCGATTCCCTTGTTTTATTTCTCAATCAGAATAAAAACCTCAACGAATTCGAAATTGAAGCTGGATTAAAAGTTCAAGGCATCAGAACAAAAATCGAAGGTAAAATAATTGATATGTGTCAAATGTCAGGCTGTTGGTTCAACTTTGAAACCAAATCCGGAGACATCATTACAATCAATATGCGCGAGCACAAGGAAACACCCAAAGAATGGTCAGGAAAAACTGTCGTTGCTGAAGGAATTGCATACTCGGAGCTTGTAAGTATAGAGGAGCTGAGACGAACCGCAGAGGCTGAGGGAGCAAGCAGAGATGAGCTTTCTAAAATAAAAAGCCCTCAAACTAACTATTATTTATTGGCAGACGGTGCAATTGAAAAGAACTAAACAGGGAGTGCAATTTTTATTTTTACAATTTTACGCAAAAAAACTGCAAATATTTGTGCGAACCAAGAATATAAATATATATTTGCATCCGCTTAAATAACATAACACGCCGATACATACGGTAGATTCTGTAGCTCAGCCGGTAGAGCATTTGACTTTTAATCAAAGGGTCTCGGGTTCGAATCCCGACAGAATCACAAAATTCTTTAGAGTTTTATAATTTACTTCGGTAGATTCTGTAGCTCAGCCGGTAGAGCATTTGACTTTTAATCAAAGGGTCTCGGGTTCGAATCCCGACAGAATCACAAATTAGTGCCTTTTCCTCAACACCTGCGGAAAAGGTTTTTTTTTAATAACAATATGGCAATTATTCCTTTTTTCAAGTATCAGGGTGCCGGAAATGATTTTATCATCATTGACAACCGATCATTGTTATTGGACGAACCCAAGCAAAAAACTGTAGCTGAGCTTTGCAACAGAAGATTGGGCATTGGTGCCGATGGGCTAATCTTGTTACAAAAAAAAGAAGCTTTTGATTTTGAGATGCTTTATTACAATGCTGATGGAAACATCGGTTCAATGTGTGGAAATGGGGGCCGCTGCATTGTTGCTTTTGCAAAAAAATTAAAGCTCATTGACAATAACTGTAATTTTCTGGCAGCAGATGGAGAACATCTGGCAAAAGTAATTTCCGAAGATTATATTGAATTAAAAATGGGACAGGCAAGAGATATTAGCCTCTCGGAATCGTCTTGCTTTATCAACACTGGCTCTCCGCATCATATAAGTTTTGTTGAGGATGCTGACAAAATAGATGTCTTCAATGAAGGCCGAAAAATCAGATATTCCGAAACTTATATATCAAATGGTGTTAATGTGAATTTTGTAGAAGTTTGCGGTAAGAATCAATTGAAAGTTTACACTTATGAACGCGGTGTTGAAGATGAAACCTTGGCCTGCGGTACTGGTGTTACAGCTGCCTCATTGGCTTATTTTCTACAAAAAACTGAAAGAATAAAAGGTAGCCATATCGTAAATATACAAACCAAAGGATCGAATTTAGCTGTAAAATTCAGTTACCAAGACAATCAATTTGATGATATTTGGCTTTGTGGACCTGCAACATTTGTGTTCCAGGGAGAAGTTAATATTGAAATCTAAATTCAGCCAATAATGTTTAAGCATCGCGCAAATTTACCTTGCTTTTGGGCCTTAATCATTGGCATTTTACTCTCTATAACTTGCTACGCTCAGGGCGAACTCAAGGACATTGATGGAAATAGCTACAAAACTGTAAAAATTGGCAGGCAAAACTGGCAGGCTCAAAATTTAAATGTACAGCGATTCAAAAATGGCGATAGCATCAAATTGGTCAAAAGCGCTGCTGAGTGGGCTGAATCAGCCATAAATAAAGAACCAGCATGCTGCTATTACGCATTCCTAAGCAAATACGGCAAAAGATACGGCAAACTTTATAATTGGTACGCCGTTAATGACAAAAGAGGATTAGCGCCTAAAAGTTGGCATATTCCTACTTTAAAAGAGATTGGACAACTTTCCAATTTTCTTGGAAATGAAGCAGGTATTAAATTAAAAAGCAAAAAAAATTGGTACTTTGACAAATCAAATACAACAATGAAATATCTGTGTATAGAAAATCAAGGTAAAGATCTTTTTGGTTTTAACGCAAAAGCCGGAGGCTATGTTGATTCGACAGGGAATTTTCAATTATTAAAGAATATGGGCTATTGGTGGACAATAGACGAAACGGTTCCTGATTCCTTAAAATTGAGTTTAAATTTTAGTCCAGACAAAACTCAAACTAGCGAAAAAGAGGACACTAATTATAAAAACTCAGCATTAACTAAAGAAAGCAAAGAGGCGGCTTTTTTCTGGCTCGAATACTTCTCGAAATTTTTGGATTTTTGGGAAGATGATAAATCATGCGGCTTTTCAGTGAGATGTATAAAAAACTAATTCAAAAACACTTACAAACTAATCTATATGGGAAAAGAGAAAATTCAAAGCAATAACATCATCAGCCTTAATGTTGGATTGGATGATAAAAGAATACCTATTCACATTGAATGGTCTGCTACTGAAGGGCAGGCAGAGCCTCTTGAGTGCAAGGCAATGCTCGTATCACTTTTCGACAAAGAACATCGTGACACATACAAAATTGACCTATGGACTACCGAAATGCAGGTTGCAGAAATGGACAAATTTATGTTTCAGACACTAAAAGGCCTTGCAGAAACTTATTTTAAGGCAACCAATAATTCGCAACTATCTAATGATTTTATGCGATTTGTACAGTACTTTGGAGAAAAGACCGAAACACTGCCAAAGTAAAACTTGTGTTTTAAGAAAAGTAATCAATTATGGAAAATGAATAACACAGGTTTATAATAAATGCTGTTTTGAAAAAATGATCAGGTAAACTCTAAATACAAAATATAAAATCAAAAAACCGATATCCGCTCAGGCTCATCGGTTTTTTTTGTTCTAATTATGTTAGAATCGAGGCAGACTATTTTTTTGAGATTCCTCAGTCAGTTTTAGTCTATCATCTAAGCTATTTATAATTTTCTGCTCTTTCTTAATTTCTTTGTTTACGGAGTAAAGCTGAAAAAGCAGAATAGTCATTATCAGTATAATAGCAGAAATTATCATTGGCGAAATACTTGTAAATCCAAGTAGCGGTGATTCGGGATGTTTCAATAAAAAAGCAATCACAATTGATGTAAGAATACTGAGGTGTAAAATCACATCTTCCCTACTGAAAGGCATTGGTACTTTATAAGGGAATTTGGCCGAATGTTTTTTGTTAAGTTTGAAATCGCGATAAAAACTCATCAACTCATCTAGCAAACAGGTAATCAATGCCAGATTGAATTGCCAGTCCTTGAATGTAAAAATGCGCACAAAATCGTAAAGTGCTCTGTAGCTATCTTCCTTACTTGCCTCTACAAATGGTAAAATAAAGCCCAGACCTAT
>CANETR010000044.1 GCA_947441325.1 Saprospiraceae bacterium | reverse complement strand
CATTCACTGATAGTAGTAACCAATGCCGCTTTCATGTTGTTTTGTGTACAAAAATGAGTCAAGCTGGAAAGTTCTTTCACTTTATCCACATATCGGTTCGACCATTTTACCTCCACACACCATTTTGGTTTAAAAAACTTATGGTCAATTAGTACTATATCCACTTCTCCCTCCGATCTGCCCATTTTCCAGCTGGCATATTTCAAATCTAATTGTTCACGGTGCATCCATTGAGAAAAAATTGCAGTCTCAACCATATTTCCTGCTTCATGATCGATAGGCTGAACCGGTGAAAACATTGCCGTGCGCAAAGAGGGATTGGTAAGATAAACCTTGAAACCTGTTACTCTTTTGAAACGCTTTGCGCTGTCGTCAACTTTATGAATCACTTTGATTAAAAATGCTGCTTCCAGATACTCCAAATATTTTTTAATGGTATCTTTTTGTACGGCACTTTCCTTGCAAATTTTTTCAAATGAAAATTCTTTTCCGGTATTGTATGCCAGATAGCTGAAAAAACTATTCAGTTCCTGTACATCTCTTATACCATACAAACTAGGCAAATCTCTAAGTAATACTTTATCAACAATATCACTTTTGATATATCTCCCCATGTCTGATTGTATTTTTTCGGAAAAAACTACTTCGGGATAGCCCCCATAGTTCAGATATTGAAAAAACTCCTTATTTAATTCTTTTATATCGTGACTTTCATAAAAAGGTAGCTCCTGTGAATTATAAATCACCTTTCCTGTCTGAATCAAATTTCCAAGACCTTTTAAGTGAATGTACTCGTGAAAGGTAAGTGGGGGCAGCATAAAATTTGTAAAACGCCCCGCCCCACTTTCGTTACTTTTTAGTTTTAGCGCTGCCGCAGCCGAGCCCGATACTATAAATTTTGTATCAGGATATCTGTCAACTAATGACTTTAGATGCCGCTCCCAATCCTTTAGGTATTGTATTTCATCAAAAAACACAAAAGCTCCGCTCAGATTATCCCCTTTGACTGCAGTCAGAGCTATTTCAAGCATATCCTCCAGGCCTAAGTTAATATATATAGGATTATCTATTCCAATAAAAATTATTTTTTTGGGGTCAAATCCTTTTTCCAGGAGTCTATCGATTGCATGAAACATCATCACTGTTTTGCCAACCCTTCTTGGCCCCATCAGTACAAGGGCTCTTCTCACAGAGGTATCCTCTACAAAAGGATAAAATATCTCGAAATACAATCGCTTTTTCATCGATTTATACGATTGCTCGATGGAAGAACTCAGCCACCATGGGTTTTCATATTTGAGTCGCTCTAAGCGTTTTTCGATTGGGATGCCACTATACAAGGCCATATCATCTGTGTTTTATATTTCTCTTTGACAAAAATGTTTTGCGAAACATGTTCTTTTAAAAGTAAAATCTAAGCGAAAATTTTATTTAAAACTGCTTATTCTTACATTTTAGTTGTTTTAAGCAGATTTATTTCTGCTTATTTTAACAACAAAAATAAGCCTTATTTTTGAAAGAATAATTCTTATTCTTACATTTTTGTCATTTTAAGCAGATTTATTTCTATCTATTTTAACATTTCTAGTAAGTCAAAAATTCTGGTAGCTCCAAAACATCTGCCAATAAAGCCTTTCTTGGGTTTAGGCTCTCAGTATATAAGCGCATTATTCAAAATAAAGATGGGTCAAATAATTTATGCGTCTTAGTTTTTGCCTGTTGAAATAAGCCCTTTTAAAAATAAAAATCTTCTTATTTTAACAAAAATGTCAAAATAAGAAGATTTAAAACTGCTTATTTTTACATTTCCGTAAAAATAAGCAGAAAACAATCTTAAACACTACTTATATTTACACCTTAGCCAAGTTTTCAACTATTTTCACAATGACTCTTGTTGCGAGTTCCATAACTTCAAGAGAAACGTACTCATATCTGCCATGAAAATTCATACCGCCTGCAAAAATATTTGGACAAGGAAGACCCATATAAGATAGTCTGGAACCATCGGTTCCACCGCGAATAGGCTTTACTATTGGCTTAATTCCAAGTTCGAGCATAGCTTTGTTGGCCAATTCAACAATATGCATCACTGGCTCGACTTTTTCGCGCATGTTGTAATACTGATCTTTAATATCGACACTAAAAGACCCTTTGTATTTCTCATTAAATATTGCTACCTGTTCGGCAAAAAACTTTTTACGAACCTCGAACTTTGCTTTATCGTGGTCGCGTATAATATACATCAACTCTGCAGCATCGACTGTTGCCTTCATATTATTCAGGTGATAAAAACCTTCATAGCCTGTTGTTTTTTCAGGAACTTCATCCAAAGGCATATTACGAATAAAATCGGCTGCCAATGAATTGGCATTTACCATTTTATCTTTGGCATAACCAGGATGAACACTCTTGCCCTGAACTTTTACCAATGCATAAGCAGCGTTAAAATTCTCATATTCCAATTCTCCAAGAGAGGAGCCGTCCATAGTATAAGCCCATTCTGCCCCAAATTTTGCCACATCGAACAAATCTGCACCGCGCCCTACTTCTTCGTCTGGAGTAAAACAGATACGGATTGTTCCGTGTTTTATTTCGGGATGTGCCAACAGATATTCCATAGCGGAAACAATTTCGGTAACACCTGCCTTATCGTCGGCGCCAAGAAGGGTTGTACCATCGGTCGTGATGAGTGTATGACCTTTTACGTCGGCTAGTTCAGGGAATTCTACAGGGCGCAATACTATGTTTTGTTCAGCATTCAACAACAACTCTCCGCCATTGTAATGCTCCCAAATTTTTGGATTTACCTTGTCGGCCTTAAAATCAGGAGAAGTATCAATATGTGCTACAAAGCCAATTACTGGCACTTGCTTATCGCAGTTCGAAGGCAAAGTGGCCATAATATAACAATGTTCATCAATCGTTACATCTGAAAGTCCAATTCGTCTGAGTTCGTCAACTATTTGATTTGCTAAAACCCATTGTTTGTCGGTACTCGGAATTTTATCAACGCCAAATTCCGACATCGTATCAACTTTTACATAGCGCAGGAAACGCTCAAGAATATTCTGTTTCATTTGATTTTAATTTATGAAGGTACAAATTTTGAAATGCTGCGAAAGTTAGCTATTTTTTGTAACTTTGAAAAAATATTTGGATGCAGATGGGAACAGAAATGCACCGCAATTTGGTAAAAAAGGCCGAAATCTGTCTGAAGGAAGATAAAAGGTTTACGGGCATGGCGATTGGAGGCTCATGGATAGACAATAAACTGGATGAATTTTCAGATCTTGACCTATATCTGATCATAGACGATGCCATAACTTTGTCATTTGCAGAAAAAAAAGTAATTCTGAACGGCTGGGGCAAACTTTTGTCTTTCTATGTAAACGGACACGATGAAAATGTTACAGTAAGTCTTTTCGATTTTGATCCAAATTTGTTACATGTCGATTGCAAATGGATTCCTTTAGAGGGTTTCAAAAAAAGAGTTGAAAATCCAGTTATTATCTTTGAAAAAGGCAATCTGCTTAGTAAATGTATCAAAGATTTTCCGAGCATAGGCTATGAATTGCCTAATTTTGAACTGGATGAAATGCGTTTTTGGACATGGATGCATTATGTTTTTTCAAAGATAGGAAGAGGTGAAATTATTGAAGCTTACGGCTATCTTTGCGAAGTAAGAAATTGTTGCGTTGGCCCAATGGTATTACATAAAAACGATTTAATACCAAGGAGAATGCGATATGCCGAAAATCTGCCGGAGGCTGATTTGGAACAAATTAGAAAAACATTACCACTAAATTGTGATGCCAGGGGCTGTTTTGACGCGACAATGCAATTAATTGAACTTTATAAAAACACAAGAGATGCTATAGTAAGTAGTAGTTTCATAAAAAACGATGCAGCAGAAATTGCCTGTCTAAAGTATGCCGAAAATATAAAAAATATCATCAGAAATGAACATTAAAGAATTTGGAGACTTGTTGGAAAGCCTTGGTGCAATAGGTTTTGGCGCCAATTTGGCCGGAGGAAAAATATATTGGACCGACAAAGAAGGAAAAGTTGTTGCGCATGCCGAAAGTAAGGCTATACTATCATGGGCAGCAACCAATAATTCTGCTATGTGGGCATTTGCCATTGGTCAGTTCCAGGATGCTGGAGTTCCGCTGATAAAACCAGCGGATGCTACAGCAGAGTACATAAGCAATATTAACGATGAGCAGGCCGAGGAATATGCCGCAAAAGTTGCACTTGAAGCATCTGCAGAATTTCTATACAGGGCTTCGAATGGGGCAAATGGTCTTTATCTGGCAGTGTATAACTTCAAAGCCGAATCTATAGAATTGAGCGCTGAAGACCATCGCCGCAAAAGAAATTCATCCATAAATTATATAGTGCAAATGATTGGCAACCTTGCCGAAATCCTAAGCAATAAAAAGAGAACCGATGAGGCAATAAGCCTGATGAAACATTTTAGCGATGCACTGAATCAACAGATTGCCATAGTACTAAAAGATGATGACCTAAAAGAAGAAGCAACCAAGCTTCAGCGCTCAATAGCAGCCTGGGTTAACATGCTCCCTGATAACAGAAAAGATGTTTTAGCTTTTATGAAACAGGCTGCATCGAAATGGAACCGCATGAAATAATACAGCCCGCTTATGTATTTTAAAATTTTTTTGGTAGTATATCTGATTTTTAATCTCTATACTTTTTTCCTGATGGCCTACGACAAATCGATCGCAGGAAAAGGCAAAAGAAGAGTCTCAGAGGCAAGACTTTTTAGTTTGGCAGTTTGGGGTGGAAGTCTCGGTATCTTAATAGGAATGCCTGTTTGGCGGCACAAAACCAAAAAATCGAGTTTCAAACGCAGTATTTTTACTATTTGCGCCGGACAGATTTTACTCTTGATTTTTGCAGGAAGGTTTATTTTTTAAATCACACATAAAAGAAGAAAGGCTAGCTCGAAGTGCTCGAATCTAGCCTTTGCCTATCTTTAATTTATAAAACCCGAAGGTTAGTAACTAAAAAGCTGCGTCTGTCTTTTCCTTAAAGATGTTATGTTGTGCTGAGTTACCTGGTACAATTTCAATACTTTCGCCATTTTCAGTTTTGATTTTCAGATCTTTTTTCTTGATGGCAGTTAAAGCTGTCATATAATTAACATTGGAAGAAACTGTTGCCAAAATGCCGTTTGTATATTGGAAAAAGTACCAATCCCCATTTGGAGAATTCAAATAAAATGTAAAAACGTCTCCTCGGGAAGGGTCTGGTAAAATTTCAATTGTGCCTTTTAGCATCTGACCTACATGCTTACCTTTAATATTAGAGAGGGCAATTTTACCACTCGAAACAAATGATTGTGTCTTTTCACTCCATTTCAAAGACATTCGAGGGAAAATGAAGCTGTGTTTTAGCTCTGCCGGCGGTGTAGTAATATTTTCCTCTTCCGTTTTTTCCCACATCTTAGACATCATCTTTTCGTCTCTGATGATATTAGCAAGGCGACTCTTCATTCTATTATTAGCGCTACTGCTGTACATGATTTTTTCCATAGTCTCTTCACTGGATGTAAAATCTGAATAGATTACATTTGTCAGTACATCGGGAAGCGGGAAGTCTAATAGCATTGCTGCATTGAATTGATATGCCGTCTGTGCCGTATCGCGGGGGTACGTGAAGCTTATTTCTCCAGCTGTGTTAACTGTAAACTGAGGCATTTTGGGACTATTCAATCCCTTAGCAAAATCGAAACGCCCCGTAATACTGACCATACTATCCATTTCTGAGACTGTGAGTAAATTACCAACTGAATCAGGGTCATTTACCTTTGTTGAGTCACCGAAGTAGTAAGTTTTATTCTTTTCATCAAATTTTATGATTCCCTCAGCCGTAAATACCGGACGGTCATTTGCTGCTAATTTCGGAGCTAAAACACGTGGATACAAATAAAGCGAATCCATACCCAAAAACAGGCCAACGTATAGTTTCTCCCCTTCAGTGTTTTCAGGCACCAGGTAATCAATCATCACATCCTTTTTATCGATTCTGGACTTTATTGTAAACCACTGCGGATAAGGAATTGCCTGTGATGTCAATTTGGCAAAGCCTTCAAAATCAAGATTTTTTGACTGTGCACTCATTTTAATATCACCTTTGAACATGGCACCTTTATCGAGATAAAAACTGTCCTGGCCGCCTACTGAGCCATTCCCAGTGGTAATACCCTCTATGACTTTAATTTCTTTGAATAGGATTTCCTGTTCCTTAAAATCATCAATATTAAATTCAAGGTACCCGCTGGCTTTATATTCTCCCTTACTCACAATATCGATGTTTGCCTTTATGATCTGATGATTCTGATTGGAAGTATCTGCAATAATTCTGGCATCATCGAAAGATTTCATGGCGGCGGCCCCTGCTACATCTACTACCCCACCTTTAGGAATTATAAAAGCATCGGCTACCCTAATATTTTCTACACCATTTATCCGGAAACTACCTAAGTTTATATCATAAGTAGCCTGCGCCGCTTCAAATGAAAGAGAATCTTGCCCCTCGCCCAGTGCCAAAAACATTCCAGGGTTTCCACTGCTCGAACGAATGTCTACAATTTTCTTATCTAGGTCCCAAATAAATTTATCGAGTTCTGTTTTGTATTTATTTAAAGGCATATCGGTCATCTGGCCCTTATCTGCAATGAACTCGGCTTTGTTGTTTTCAAAGTCAACCAATATTTCTGCATTTTCCTGCCGGAAAGCTAAATCCTTTTCTCCGGGCTTTTTGATTTCGAAAATAGATGTCGTTGATTTTACGTTTTTCTTGCCAAACATAAAATCACCCGTTGGATTTGATCTCAACAACCCCCCATCCCAATCGAAAACACCATAACCTATCAAACCCTTTTTTGTAAGGTGCAACAATCCTGTGAGCTTATGTTCTCTCTGATCGTAAAATCTAAAGGGCGCATTTTTATTTGCATCGGTTTCAATAAACATTGAGTCTTTGTAGGGAATCCAATCTATAAAAACAGAGTCACCATAAACATTGGGAAATTCAACGCCATCAATTAGCTGTTCTTTGATGTTTAAACTGTCAACCCTATCGGTAATAAACTGCTCAGGCAAAAATTCAATATAATCCGATTCTATTTCTGCCGCTAAAAAGTCGAGACGGCCACGTCCAATTAGCCCCTGATTACTTACGCCGTACAAGCCTGTATATTTACCCTTTCCTTTTGCATCATCCCTAATATAAATTTGAAAACCTTCTGCGGGTGTTTCTGCCTCAAAGCCAAAAGATAGGTCATGATACATCAGCTTCAACTGTTCATTCACCACAGGTAAAATTCCTGCAGAATGGAAACTTCCGTCAAAAATAAGCACATTAGGATCGTAACGGTCGGCAGCACTAATCAAAAATGGATTTACCTTATAGTAAAAATCGTGACGACTGTAAATCATGTCTTTGTACTTATTCATCCTATTCAGGCGTTCGTAATAGACATATCCAGTGTCAATACTTTCGAATGAAGGCAGTAGAGGATTGGGCTCCTGTTTTCCCGATTTGTTGTTCGAAATATCAATTACCAATTTTCCCGAAAGGTTATAAATTGGATTATTTACAATCTGTTTTTGTTCAGAAGGAATACCGGCATCATCGACCTTTCTTTCGGGTTTATAAAATCCGGCCAATTCCTTGTTTTCTTCTTTGGTATATTGAGCCCTTTCATAAATGAAAAAATTCATATAGTCGATGGTATCGAGATAAACCTGAAAAGAATCGTACTGAAACTGAAAGTTTTTACCGGTAAATCGCAAGAGCCCCGCATTCAAGACCCCATCAAAGTCCATATCTCGATTCTTTTTGAGTTTCAATTTTTGCGCATGCGGTTCTGCCCATACTTTACGTGCTTCCGAAAGTATAAAATTGGAAACGCCATTGGCAGTCATTGATTTGTCTGCAATGTTCAAAACTGCATTTGAGCTATTTTCTGCTTTTTGAGGTTCAGATTTTATTTTAATACGGTCATAATCATAATCTAACATTTTCTTATTCACTGAATTTTTGTAGTGAAAAAGCTTTTCCCTTAAGACTACCACTGAATCTTTATAATCGAAAGTGATAAAGCCATCTCCAATCATATCCTGAATGAGGGTCCATCCATTAGATTTGTTGTGCTGTGGCCCCAAAACATCATTACAAAAACTAAGCACATTACCAGCATCAATACAGCCAAACTTATATTTTTTGGGGAAGTTTTTTTCAAAATCTTTCCAGTCTTTGTAGCTCTTTATGACTTTGTAAGCTGGATTTCCCTTTTTTTCCACCTCAGTGATTTCGCTGCAACTCATAATAGTGAGTTTCTCCATCCTTTTGTCTAAAAGCGTAAGAATTTCCTCCACACTGATTCTTCTTGGATCGAATGGAGGCAAAGGCAATTGAGAAACTGTATCAGGGGCCGGCACGTCTGAGAGAGTAACGTCCGTAGTATCTATTGGGGTGGGGTTATTTTTCTTACGTTCCATTTCTTCCAGATACCATTCTGGGCATTGAGTTGGATCTCTGATGCATAGCTCTTCTATACTCTCAGGCTCTTCTTGCCAATTATCAGAATTTACTGCTCCCCCACAGGTACCTTCTTTCTGCTCTTTGGTTGTCTTTTCAAGTTTTTCTGAATAAAGCGCAAACTTTATCAGCGGATTTATGGTAGTGATAGAAAGGTATTTTTCGTTTTTGTCCACGTCGAAAAACTTATCTGAATGTAGATTTAAGTCTTCTTCGCTATTTCCTATCATGATATTAACACTGTCAATAGGCCACTTGATGTAAGAAACATTCATCTCGGACTGTTGCAGGGAATTAAAAAAAGGAACTTTTGCCGATGTTGACTTTCCGCGAGTAAGTTCAATTTCACGTTTCTTAATGTTATAAACCATGTAGATATTGGAATGGTATATTGAGTCCTTTCCTGATTCTCCTGGAATATAAAGACTTACCATTGCATCGGCAGAAACAACACGCTCTCCTCTGAAGATGTTAAATTCGGGGGCAATGGCTGTGACACAGAGCGTACCACTTCGATTGCTGATGTTGATGTATGAACGTCCGAACTCATCGCCATAACCACGAATAGTACTGCCTTCCAGCTTAAAACCACCATAATAATCAACCCCCTCGCCAATGCCTTCAATTTTGACAGATCTTGAAAGTGAGGCAAATCGTGGGTAGGTAAGGTTTCTTGACGTCACCCATGTATCGGTTTCTACACCGCTATCTTTATCTTTTACTTTTTTGATTTCATTTCTTTTGGTAATTCTATCGCTAAAGACACCATCAAGCGGCATTTTGAAGAGCGAAGGATAAGTCAATACTGCTTTGTCGGACTTGTACGCTGTTTCACGTCCATTAAAATTAAAACCGCCTATTTCACATTTTGCATCTCTGGCTCCCTCCTGATTCCATTCTACTGTAGCTTTTTCTACCTCGAAATAGCCACCACCGGGCCTTGATGGATAAAAAGTAAAACTTGTATTCAACATAGTGAGTGAATCACTTTTATTAAAACAGTTCAGTATTGAATTCGAGTATTTTAACTTTATTTCTTTGTTTTGATATGTTATTTCAAAATTTTTATCCTCCGTTTTCCAGGTATGGCTACCGGCTGAGGT
>CANETR010000043.1 GCA_947441325.1 Saprospiraceae bacterium | reverse complement strand
ATTTCATTATTCTTCAGCTTAGCTTATTTCTTGCTGATGATTCGATACAGCCTAGATTGGAATAGGCTTGAAGAATTTCATTCTACCGGGAAAAGCTACAAGGTTAAAGTTTCGGTCATAGTTATTGCAAGAAATGAGGCTGCTAATATTGCTGGCTGCCTGAAAAGCATTGCAGCGCAAACTTATCCAAAGGAATTGGTAGAGATTTTACTTGCAGATGACCAATCTGGCGATAGTACAGTTGAAATAGCATCAAATCTAGGAATTGAACAACTTAAAATATTAACAAACAAAGGCTTAACAGGTAAAAAACAACTTTTGTCTTATGCCATATCGCTTTCTGAAGCTGAACTAATCATATGTACAGACGCAGATTGTCAGGTGCCTCAGGGTTGGATAAATCAACTTATAGGGCTATATGTTGAGCATGATGCAAAGTTTATAGCTGCGCCAGTTCAATTTTCATACGACAAAACACTTTTTCAAAAATTCCAGGCGCTCGATTTTCTTGGGATGATGGCTATCACAGGAGCGGGGATTAAAGGCGCTTATCTGTACATGTGCAATGGGGCAAATTTGGCTTATCCAAAAGCTGTTTTTCAGGAAATGGGAGGCTTTGAAGGAATTGAGAAAAAGGCATCGGGCGATGATATGCTGCTCATGCAGAAAATTGCTTTAAAATATCCAAATCAGATCTATTTTCTAAAAAATCGAGAGGCAGTAGTACTTACAAAGCCTGCTAATTCGCTTAGAGAATTTTGGCAACAAAGGTTGAGGTGGGCATCTAAAACAGGAGATTATCCCCAAAAATTGGCGACTGTGCAACTTGCCTTAGTTTGGCTATTTATGTCTTCTTTAGCCCTTACCTTTATTTTTGCCTTTTTTGAACCGCATTTATTTTTGATTCTGTTTATCTCATTTCTGATAAAAATAATTGCCGACTTTGTTTTGCTCAATTCGGCAAGTGCTTATTTTAACAAAAAAAATCTCTTGAGGATTTTTCTTCCAGCAGTATTCCTTCACTGTGCCTACGTTCTGACAGTAGGTTTTATGGCCATTTTCAAACGAAAATATAACTGGAAGGGTAGGGAAATGTCATAAGAAATTGATTTTTTCAATTTCTTAATACTATTTAAATTTGAGTTAAGATACTAGCTAAATAAAACTTAGCGTTCATTTTATCCGTTAAATTCGCATAATTGAACAATTTAAACGCTGTATGAATATGAAAAACATTTCGCATCTTTTGGCCGGCTTGGCAGGTGGGGCACTTGTCCTTGCCGGAACCTATTTTATTGCTCCTAAGGAACAGCAGTTTGTAGATCCTTTCGCTTCATCCTCAAAAACGAAGCAGATTAGCAGACTATCAAACAACGATGGTGGTACGCGCGGACCAGTCGATTTTTCAGATGCTGCCGAGGCGATTATGCCTGCAGTGGTAAACGTAACATCTATTACAGAATTCAAGGCCAGGTCTGATAAAGAACGCCGCTATATGGAGCTCTTTGGTTCACCCGAAGCCGATCAGTCAACGGGTTCGGGAGTAATCATCAGTAACAAAGGCTATATTGTAACCAACAATCATGTTATCAAAGGAGCAACTCAGGTTGAGGTGACATTATATGACAAGCGCAAGTACAAGGCAACTGTTGTTGGAACTGATCCTTCAACCGATCTAGCTGTATTAAAAATTTCTGCAGAAAATCTGCCAACAGTTGATTTTGCAAATTCAGATGAAGCTAAGATAGGAGAGTGGGTTTTGGCTGTTGGAAATCCATTCGATCTTAATTTCACCGTTACCGCTGGTATCATATCGGCAAAGGGACGGAATATTAATATTCTTGGCCGTCAGCAAAGAAGCATAGAATCATTTATCCAAACAGATGCGGCTGTTAATCCCGGGAACAGTGGTGGCGCCTTGGTTACAGCTTCTGGTCAACTTTTAGGCATCAATACGGCCATTGCAACACCAACAGGAACTTATGCTGGCTATTCCTTTGCAGTGCCCATCAATCTGGTAAAAAAGGTAGTGAGCGACCTCATGGAATTTGGCGAAGTAAAACGTGGTTACCTTGGTGTAGTAATTCAGGACATGAACAGCGATATTGCCAAAAAAGAAAATCTTAATATCACAGAGGGCGTTTTTGTAAATGAATTGGTAGAGGAGGGAGCCGCTAAAAAAGCCGGTATGAAAGAGGGTGATGTTATTCTAATGGTGAATGGCATTCAAACCAAATCGGTGCCTGAGTTGCAGGAACAAATTGGTAGCCGCAATCCTGGCGATGAGGTAACTTTGACCGTTTTTAGAAATGGTCAGCAAAAAGAAATCAATATTAAACTTAAAGAATAGGTGCTTCAAATTCAAACTAGCTTGGACAAAATAAATAGATAATTTATTATCTTTGTCGTGAACTAAATTGAAACTGACATTTGTGCAGTATGCTTGCATAGCTCAATTGGATAGAGTGTCGGTTTCCGGAGCCGAAGGTTGCAGGTTCGAACCCTGCTGTGAGCACATAAAAGAGGCAGAATCCTTTCAGGATTTTGTCTCTTTTATTTATTGGCAAGCTGCCCGCAGGCTGCGTCTATGTCTTTTCCTCTTGAACGGCGAACGGTTACCGCCACGCCATTTCGGTTCAAATATCGGGCGAAAGCGTCTATTTTTGCTTCATCCGATTTTTCTAATTCGACGCCATCAACTTTGTTGTATTCAATGATATTTACCTTTACATTGGGCACTTTGCGACAAAGGCGAAGCAGGTTTTCGGCATCTTCCAGTTCGTCGTTGAAGTCCCGAAAGGCAATATATTCAAAAGTTATTTTATTGTCTTTTGTGTTTTTTTGAAAATACTGAAGGGCTTCTGTTAAGATGGCCAGATTATTTTGCTCATTGATGGGCATAATCTGATTTCGTTTAAAATCATCGGCGGCGTGTAGCGAAAGGGCCAAATTAGTTTTTAGACCATCATCAGCCATTTTTTTAATCATTTTGGCAATGCCTGCAGTACTGATAGTGATGCGACGGGGTGACATGCCCAAACCTTCTTCTGCACTTATCATTTCTACACTGTCAAGCACAGGTTTGTATGCCAACAGTGGCTCGCCCATGCCCATGTAAACTATGTTTGTGAGCGGGTGTCCATATGTTTCTATGCATTGACGGTTTACCATAAGTACCTGATCATAAATTTCGGGTGCATCCAAATTTCTTACTCTTTTCATCTGGCCGGTAGCACAAAAGCTGCAGGTAAGGCTACAACCTACTTGACAGGAAATACAGACGGTGTAACGATCTCTTTCGGGGACTGGAATAAGCACCGATTCAATTAAGTGACCATCGTGCAAGCGAAAACGAGTCTTTATAGTACCGTCATTGCTGCGTTGTGTTAAATCTTCTTTAATTGGCCTGATTTCAAAATTAGCCTCAAGTTTCAATCTTAAATCTTTTGAAAGATTGGTCATGGCATCGAAACTATGTGCACCTTTTTTCCAAAGCCATTCCCAAACTTGTTGGGCACGAAACTTCGATTCTCCCTGAGATTTGAAAAAATCGATCAGATCATTTTTTTCTATGAGACGAATGTCTTGTTTCATTGTTTTGCAAAAAATCTAAATTGAAAAAGCAGGCATCTAAGCATTCCAAATCTCCCAAGCAGCCAAAGCTTGCATCTGTAACATTTCCAGCCCATTAAATACCTTGGCACCATTCTCCTTGGCTTTTTTCATGAAAGCTGTCTCGGAGGGGTTATAAACCAAATCGAATATAATATGATTGTTATTCAATTCTTTGTAAGGTATTTCAGGATATGAAACACTATTTGGATACATGCCTAATGGAGAACAATTTATAATCAGTTTATGTTCCTCAATGATTTTTTTATCCAAATCGGTATATCCAATTTGTGATCCCTTAGGGTTTCGACTTACAACCGTACTGTTAATCTTTATCTGATTCAGGACATGAAGTACGGCTTTTGCAGCGCCACCGCTTCCTAGAACAAGCGCTTTGTCAATGTCATTTCTATCTAAAAGTATTTTACTCAGGCTTAGTCCAAAGCCTACAACATCAGTGTTAAAACCAATTGCTTTGCCATTGTTGAATTTAATGCAGTTGACTGCAGCTACTGCTGAGGCAGTTTCGTCCAATTCATCGAGGTAGGGTATGATGCTTTCTTTGTATGGCAAGGTTACACTCAGGCCACTGAAACCGCTTTTTTTAATATTTTCGAATTGAGAAATAGCATCAATTTCAATCATTTCGAAACTGGCATTTATGTTCTGATCTAAAAATAATTTATCAAAAAATAATTTTGAGTAGGAATGTTCCAGCTTTTTGCCAAGAAGGCCAAATTTTTGCATAGTAATTTAAAAAATTAGAGAATTGTTAGGGAAGGTAAATGATAGTATATAAAAGTTAAGGCCGAGACCTATTGCTCTTTCTTTTTTTTCTTGAAAAGCCAAACTATATAATCGATCAGGTAGGGGACTACTGATAAACCGATAATCCCGAAAATCACAATTTCAAAATTGTTTTGAATAATGGGAAGTGTACCAAAGAAATAACCAACTAAGGTTATGCCAACTACCCAAATAAAGGCACCTATTACATTGAATTGAAAAAATCTGCTGTATTTCATATCGCCAATACCGGCTACAAAAGGGGCAAAAGTTCTTACAATTGGCACAAAGCGAGCGATTATAATTGTTTTTGGCCCGTGTTTTTCATAGAAAACATTTGTTTTGTCTATGTATTTTTGACTAACAAGTTGTCTGCCACCAACTTTCATTTTTAATATTCTCAAACCGATTTTTTTTCCTAAAAAATAATTCAGTGCATCGCCTGCAATTGCCGCTATTAAAAGAAGGCCCAATACTATATAAATATTTAAGCTTGCGGATTCGCCATTTTTCACTACACCTGCACAAAAAGTACCTGCAGCAAAAAGCAGAGAATCTCCCGGCAAAAAAGGCATGACTACCAAACCAGTTTCAACAAAAATAATTAAAAACAAAATAAGATAAATCCAAACGCCGTATTCTATGATATAACCATGCAGATAATCATCGAGGTGCAGGAAAAAATCGAGCGTATTGTGCAAAAATTCCATGATGCTTTTTATGGTTTAGGCTTATGTAAAAGCAGAAAAAAGTCTATTTAACAGTATTGAAAAACTGAGCAGCTAAGTGCTCCAAGTATTCGTCGGGGTGATAATTATTGTGAATGATATTGGAAAGTGCTTCATTCAAAGCCTTTCCCAATATGGATTCTTTTTCTGTATCTTCTATATCTTCGTAGGCAATATGCAGTTCCATTTTGTTTTCGTTGCAGGAATCTTCAATAAAAGCCTTTAGTAATTGCAGACAATTTGTTTTGTCGTTACTCATCACGAAATTCAATAATATTTAAAACAAAACAGAAGTCAAAAGCATAGAACTTTTGACTTCCTTTATTCGAAGGGTTAAATTTTAGTTGCTATTTCCGGTTTCGGGATCAATGCCCAAGTATTTTACGCTTAAACTTGGTCCGTATTCGCTGGCATAATTTCCGATTCTACCGATGATTGCTACTGCCTCATCTTTGTCCATACCATTCGCCTCGCGAATTACTTTTAAAGCAAGCATGTTTTTGAAGATACCAAAGGAAACTCCAAAAAGGGTATAATTTAGTTCAAGAAGCTCACGATAAAATTCTACAGGTAAATCATCTGGCGTTTCAAAAATAGGAGCCAAAACCTGAAAATAAACCTGGTCTTCATCTTCAACATACCAACAGTCAATCCATACTTCCTGATCGCCACGCATCAATGCCCATGCTCCCAACTCATTGTCGTCTCTGCAACTGTTTGGATCTACGCCCAATTCTGAAATTGAATCTTCTACTATTTTATAGTAATCTTGAATGTTTGCCATTTTTTTTTGAACTATTGAATTAGTAATTTATTACTTTTATATGACCTATTTTTTTGGTCGCTGCAAAGATACAAATCTTGTTAATTTATTAAGCATGATAGGAGTAGAACATTTGTACAAAAATTTCAAACAGCCTAATGGGCTGCTGAAAAAAGCATTCAGGTCAACTGCATTGGATGATATCAGCTTCTCGCTTGAGGAGGGGGCAGTTTTAATGGTTTTAGGCACTAAAGCTTCGGGAAAATCAACACTTCTTAGAATTTTGGCTGCAATGCAGTTTCCCGACAAAGGGACAGTAGAAATTATGGGCCTAGATCTTAATAAACAAGCTGTTGAAATTCGAAAAAAAATAGGCTATTTTTCGCATGAACAGTCTTACTTTGACAACCTGACCATCAAAGAGCAACTGTTTTATTTTGCAAATCTAAAAGGCTTGAAGTCTTCCGAAATTGCAGTAAAGATTGATAGTTTGATGCAAAAATGGGATCTCAAGCCCAACAAAAAAACCAGCTTACTTAGCATCGAAGAAAAACTTAGATTGGGCATTGCACAAACAATGCTCAATGATCCAAAACTGATAATTTTGGACGAACCCTCTTTTGGGCTCGATATCTTCGGGGCAAAACCAATTTTAGATTTAGTTGCCGAAGCCAAATTGTCAGGCACTACGGTGGTTTATGCAGGAAGCAATCTTAGTAAAACTGAGTTTTTTGGTGATAAAATAATTGTATTGGATAGAGGTAGAATGATTTACACTGATACAATGACCGAGTTCAAAAACAAATATGGCAATTCACCTGCTGAGGGTTACTTGCAGATTCTAAACGAAAATCTGAAAACAGTATAAATAAGATGTTGATTACAAAAGAAATAAAATCCTTGTTTCGTCAAAGTCGAAGCAGCTGGCTGCTCCTTATGGCTTTTTTTATTCCATTTGCGCTGTTTTTTATGTTATTCCGTTTCAGCGGACAAATAATTCAGAGTCAGATTGATAGCAGTACTACAAAAAAATATAAAGTAGTCTGGATTGCAGAAGATGGACAAGCTGAAGAAATTAAAAGAAAACTTAAACTCAATCTTCAAATTGAACTCAAAGAGAACATTGGAGAGGATGAGATGATTGAAGCTATTGAAAATGATAGCCTGTCTGCAGGAATTATCATTGGCGAAAATTTTGATTCTGCTATCGCAAAGAAGGAAAAGGCCGAAATAACTTTTTATTTCAAAGGCAGTAGCAGAGCAGTTAATATTGTTGAAAAAACACTTGCAGGCTATCGAAAAGAAATTGTAAAGCAAAATCTCAAAGACAGCGGACTGCCCGAGGCAATGCTAAATCCCATAGATGTGAACGAACAGGATTTGAGCAGTATGCAAGATATGATCGATAACCTTAGTGAGCTGCTCGACCGGACTATTTCAAGTCTTCTGTCGATACTATTACTAATATTCGGAGCAGTAGGGGCAAGACATGCATTGAATACAGTTTTTTGGAGAGAAGCACATCAAGGCTATACGCTATTGTACAGTCAATCGGTTGTTTCAAGCACTAGAATATTTCTGTCCAAAATTGGCTTAGCGAGCCTGTTCAGTTTTTCGATGATGGGACTTTCGGTTTTGGGCTTTGCAGCTGCTTTGTCAATGGATCAGACAGGCATCATTCAGGGTATAATGCTTCAAATTAGAACCTTGCTGAATTGGACAAGTTTGTCCTATATTTTATTCTGTTCTCTACCAATGGCTTTTATTTTTTCAGGGTTTTGGGGAATAATAGGGTTCAATTTTCATAGAAGCCTTTCTGTGCTTCTGGCAAATATCGCCTTTTTGCTTCTGTTGATAATTTTTGTTCTTTTAGGTTCATCCTCACAGATGCTAAATGCCAGCAATATGTTTTACCCCTTCCTAAGTCTTGTTTTCTCGATCAAATCTATCATGTCGGCCGATTTTAACCTGTTACTTTTGTTGAAAGCTTTTGTGCCGATGCTTGTTTGGGGTATAATTTTTAATGTGCTAAATCTTTGGCGATTTAGAAAATCGATAAAGAACTGATAAAATTGTTAAATGCTATAAAATTGAAAACGGAGCCGATCAATCGATCGGCTCCGTTATTTTTCCCCAAAAAATACCCTAATTATTGCTAAAACTATAAATTTTTAGAGAGGGAATTGCCCTCATTAGTGTAAAACTTCGTTTGGTCTTTCTTGCTGCAAAAGTCTACAGTTTACAGAAAAAAATATATGGCTTTTTCCTTAAAAAGAAAAAATAGGCAAAAGACCTATTGGTAAAAACAAAACGGCGCGGTTCCCCAACCGCGCCGTCAATTTTCCCCAAAAATTACCCTATGAAAAAAACTAAAACTATGAAAAACTTTGTGAATGTGTTTGAATCATTTCACAGTACAAAAGTGCGCCTTTTACAAATTTCACACAACGGCATTTTTCCTAAGGCCCTAAAATAGGTATTTTACTTATGTTTTAAATTCCAGGGCAATTCTTTAATTATGGGATGCTAAAGTGTTATTAAAGATGTTTTTATAAATTCGAATATATTGAATCAATATCTTTTCAGGGCTTTATTTGGCCCAAAAATAAATTTATTATTTTTTTGATTTTACTTCAGTTTTGTAAGAAAGAGGAATTTCCTTTACTTTTTGACCTTTGGCATCACCTAAACAATAGAGGTATCCATTGCGCGATGCAATAAAAATTTTGCCATTGTCGCAAAAAGGAGTTGCTTCTGCACTGAAATCCATTTTGTCAAGCAGTTTAAATTCCATTTTTTCATTAAACTCGTATAAATAAAAGCCATTGTAAGTAGGCACTGCCATTCTGTTACCTATAATAATAGGACTGGCAATAGATGGACCAGTAGATGTTTTAAAATAAATTTTGGGGCTGTAGGCATCTGTTTTATTGTCAAATAGCTTGACCTTTTTTGTACTGTCTATTTTATTTAGATCAAAAACATAGAGATTGCCGTCAATAGCAATGCATGCTCCAATATGCGGATGATTACTCTTTCGGGTTGCTTCATTTGTGGCAACTGTACCAATTACTCCGCCATCCCAGGTAACAAATCTTCTGTTTTCGGTTGGCAAGAACCATACGGTAGCATCTTCAGGTTTTTTGGATGGGTCTAATTTTAAAACACCACCTTTTCCTTGTATGTATTGTTTTTCAATTGCAATCAGCAGGCATTTGTCATCGGTCACTACCGGTGAGCCATCAATATCGGAGCCTATATAGTATTCCCAATCGATTTTTTGATCAGTCATATTATAGCCCCACACCCTTCCTGAGCCTGCAGCCAGATAAATGCGATTGTCAATGCGCGAAGGAGATGCTTCACAAACCAGGTTGCCACCATGCGCAGCGGCATCGCCCGCACGATATAGTGTATCTTTAAAACGGTGCATCTGCGGCTGAAAAAGACCATCTCTTATCGAACCCGACCTGCGGTCGGGATTGAATACTGCAAAAATACCCGTTTCAAGTGCCAGGTAGGCAGTGTCCTTGAGAATTAGAGCCGATCCATCCACATCGCGGCTATAACAGGCTGTACGTGGACTGTTCATACGCCATAGTTCCTCACCTGTAAAGTATGAAATACCACGGTAGCAATCAACTATAGGACTAGCCATCATGCCGCCCGCTCTTGTGCCCTGTAGTATAACGATTCTGTCTTTCAGGGAATCGGCTTTATGGTTGAACCAAAGAGTACCAGTACCTTTTACTACATCATCGAAGCGATATTGCCAAATCACCTCACCAGTT
>CANETR010000042.1 GCA_947441325.1 Saprospiraceae bacterium | reverse complement strand
CAGTATCGGGTTCTTCCCCTACTGTAAGTGCAGGTGGTACTTTCGACCCAGCAACAAGAACCTTTGTGGTATGCCAGTGTACCGACCTTGACTTTGTAATTCACGCAAGCGACCCCGATGGAGACACGCTTACCCTCGACCCTATTCAATCAAATATCGGTACCGTATTCGGTCCAGGTAATGTAATTTTGTTCCCTCAGTATCCAATACCAAATAGAAGAGATACGCTCGATTTATATATACGTATCCGCACTTGCGATGCTCCACTTGGTGTAAATGGTTTTACCATTGTTATTACCGACAATGCTTGCCCTATTCCATTACCAACTTATCTTGGATTTAATGTAATTATTCCGGGTGTAAATATTGTTGCATCTGATACAGCTGTTTGCGCGGGCATTGCTCAAACCATTCAACTTGGAGCGCAAACCTTTTCTACCTCGAATGCGACCGTGCCTGGGTCCTATAACTGGGTGCAGATATCAGGCCCTCCATCAACTATAAGTAATCCGCTCATTGCGAATCCTACGCTTAGTATTCCCGGAAATACAGTTGCCGGAACCCAGGTAAGAGTTGCCGTACAATTTATTACTACTCCAGACCCAGTTACGGGCGCTTCATGTATCACTTCCGACACAGTTGTCATCAGTCTTGTTAACCTACCACTCAGCCTGCAGGTTTCTGCAAGCGATTCAACACTTTGTCAGAATGGTTTAGCAAATGCTATTCAGTTCAACACTGCTGTTTCAGGTCCTGGTGTCAATCTTACCAATGGTGTTTACTCTTGGTCAGGTATTCCTACTACAAGGGTAAATGATTTATCAAATACTACTATACGTAACCCACTCGGACAGGTTGCTGGCTCTCCTGGCGATTCTGCTTCTTATATTGTTCAATACCAATATGGTGTTTGTGTAGGTAGAGATACTGTTGAGGTTTTCTTCAACCCTGGTTCAGCAATAGCAACCCCTGCAATTGATACAATTTGTCCTGGTGAAACGGTACAGTTGAATGCAGTTTTATCAGATTCATTCTTCTTCCCGCCAGTTGCAAATGCCTATGTATTGAACAGCATTCCGCATAACCCAAGAAACTGTGCATCGGGTACTCCTACTGGAGCTAACTCGGATGACATATTGAGTGGAGCTTTACCTATTGGTTTTCCTTTTACTTTCTACGGTAATGTTTATAATACTTTCTATGCATCATCGAATGGTTTTATAACCTTCAATCCTGCATCTGGTAATGGATGTTGCTCTGGACAAGTACTACCGAATAACCTACAACCAAATAATCTGATTGCCTTAGTTTGGGAAGACTTAAATCCAGCAACTTGTGGTAACATTTCATATTTTACTACAGGCACTGCTCCAAATCGTCAGCTTGTTGTCTGCTTCAACACAGTTTGTTTCTTTGGTTCTACCACTCAAACTGCTAACGGACAGATTATCTTACACGAGGGTACAAACTGTATAGAATTACAAATTAACAATATCGATGCTACTGGTCAATTGGCCACAATGGGTATCGAAAATGCTACTGGTACCTCAGCTTTAACTGTGCCTGGTAGAAATTCAACTGGATGGACAGCAACCAATCAGGGTTGGATTTTCTGCGGACCAACATTGAACGAACCTATCAGCTACAACTGGACACCAAATACTCTTTTGAGCAATGACACCATCAGAAATCCAATTGCTACTCCTTCAGGAAACATTACTTATTATGTAGATATTTCTGAAGGAAACTGTGTATTGAGAGATTCTGCAGTAATTATTGTAAGTTCCAATATTACTCCTCCTGTAGTAACTTGCGGAAGCCCAGTTAACTATCCAACTGAGATTCTTTTCGAATGGAGTGGTTCTGCTGGTGCAACCGGTTGGGCATACAGTATTGACTCAGGTGCAACCTTTATTTCTGTTCCATTATCAGTCGATAGTCTTCTTATTACTGGTTTAGGAGATGGCGATTGCATTCAGATTCAGGTTCGCGCAGAAGGTGGATCATCTGCTCTCTGTCCTACAAATGCTGCAACGCTCTTTACTTGCTGTACGCAGCCTTGTGTAAATCCAACTCAGATCAATTCAACTGCATCAACCGATTTAAGTTGCTTCCAAAGTGGCAACGGTACAATTACTTTCCTTGCAACTCAAGGTGATGTTGGACCTAATTATACAATGACACTTTTCGATGCAGCAACTGGCGCACAAGTTCAAATACCTCAGGTCAGCACTACGGGAACAACAGTTTTCGATAGTTTGATTGCAGGTTCATACTACGTTGTTGGTTTCGATGCCTTTGGCTGTAGAGCTACTTCAGATACAGTTGTAGTAACAGAACCGAATGAACTTGAAGCTAGCCTAGCAGGAACACAACTTACAACCTGTTGGAATACATCAGATGGTACTGCAACCCTTACGCAAACAGGTGGCACAGCGCCTTATAACTATCTTTGGAGTGACGCTTCGGCTCAAACCTCTATTACTGCCAGCGGTTTGTCTTTAGGATCTTATACTGCTATAGTTACTGATGCCAATGGTTGTATAGATACTGTTAGAAACATCAATGTTTTCGGCCCATTTGCCCAGGCACCTTTTGTTTCTTTGGTGGTAAATCCATCTACAAGCTGCCCTGGTAATGGTTCTGCAACGATTCTTTCTGTTCAGAGTATGGCAGGAGATCCAATCCCTGGTAATCCAAACTCTCTTTCATATGCTTGGGCATCAACGGGCAATGTTATTATTGCTAACGATGTACTATCTGTAACAAACTTGTTAGCGGGTAACTACTCATTGACTGTAACCGACACTTCAGGATGTGTTTTTGTTGATACATTTACAGTAAATGGTGCTCAAATTGATATCACCAATACAAATCCTGTAAATCCAAGCTGTAACCAAAGTAATGGTAGTATCAGCCTTAGTTTGAACGGTGATCCATTGGGATATAACTACCTGTGGAGCAATGGTGCTACAACTTCAACAGTTAATGGTCTTGCAGCAGGTCAGTACAATGTTACTGTAACTGGTGTTGGCGGTTGTGTTGACACAGCTTCATTCACGCTTATCGGCGGAGGTATTACTGCCATCGTTTCAAGTATAGATGAACGAGTTTGCTTCGGCGATCAGACAGGATTCATAAACATAGATACTGCTTCTTTTGGTGGTGGTGCTGTGAGCTTCCTCTGGTCGAATGGTGCTACTACCCAAAACATCAGCGGATTGGGTGCAGGCACTTACTCACTTACAGTAACATTCAATGGTTCACTTTCTTGTGTTGCTAATCCGGTAGCTACAATTCTTCAACCAAATCAATTCTTTGCAAACACTTCAGTTGTTAATTGCGGAACTTTACTTGCTAGTCCAAGTGGTGGATGGGCAACATCCTACAGTTACGAATGGAGTAATGGAGATACAACTGCACAAATCAATGTTGGCCCTGGCAACTACACTGTAACCGTTACAGACGGTGAAGGTTGTACTTCTGTGGACAGCGTTAGCTACTTTATTCCAACCCTAGACGCATTTATCGGAACTGTTCCAGGTATTGTACTCGATTCAATGTTTGTTGGTCAGACTGCACCACTCAGTGCAGGTGTAGGCACTCCTCAAAATGGGGTAACTTATACCTGGTCACCTGCAGGAAATGTGGTTTCAACCAATACGGCACAGTCAGGTTCAAGCGGAGCGCTTACTGAAGGTACATACGTATTCGTTGTAACTGCCAACAATGGAATCTGTCAAGTAATTGATACGGTAACTTTGGTTCTTGAAACAATTCAATTTACTGGCTTACCTGAAGCTTTCTCTCCTGATGGTGATGGATTGAATGACTTCTTCCGCCCTACCCCATACCCAACCACAAACATCGAAATCCTCGATTTCTATGTAATCAACCGTTGGGGACAAATTGTATTCAAAGCAGAAAACCAACAACAAGCTGTTAATGGTTGGGATGGCAACTTTAATGGAGCTGCACAACCAAGAGATCTATACATCTTTGTATTCAGCTACAGAATTCCTGGAGATCCAACTATCAGAACAATTCGTAGTCAGGTCTATCTTCTTAGATAATTTTTGAATAAAAATATAAGGCCGCCCGACAAAATCGGGCGGCTTTTTTTATGCTTTAAATTGCAATTCCCAAAAATTAAATCTAATTTTATAAGCAGTTAAACAAAGGCTATGAACTTAAGATTTGGACTTGAAATAGGCGAACAGGCCTACCCTTTTATAGATGAAGAACGCATCTACTGTAATGAAAATACCATTTTAAGCTTACTGGAAAAGTATTTAGGCATAGGCTCGACCGAGAATTTCGACTTTTTAAGGATTGACCAGTACAGGCAAGCTTTACTTCAATATCTTAATTCGAATAAAGATGCATTTTATGCGGAATCTTTCAGGGCCGATTCGCATGCTACTGCCGAATCCCTCCTATACCGAAGAGATGAATTAAAACTAAATGGATTTGAATTTAACAGCGCTGAAAAGATGCCTGAACGTTTGGCCGTTTTTACGGCTATCGAAAAAATAATTCGTCAAATGCCAAATAGTTTTAATGAGGGCTATGCAGACCGTTTCGAAAAATTATGGGTATTTTTAGCTGATAGTATAACAAACCCTATTGAAAAAATATATTGGCAAGAACCGCTTAGTTTACTTCCTAATCATATAAAAAGACTATTCGATTTACTTGTACAGAAAGGCAGTCAACTATTTGAAAATGAAATTTTTATTGATGAAAGCAATACAGATTTAAATAATTTTAAAAAGGCATTAAACGCTATATCCAAATCAAAATTTGAGGCAGAGGCAGATGGTTCTATCATCATAATGCAATGCAGTTCTGATAGTTTTGCAGCAGCTTATCTATCAAAATTATTTTCAAAAAATGAAGCCTATAGACCAGTCTGTATTCTTCCCGATAAAAACAGAAGTCTCGACACAGCCCTCATTCAGGAAGGCTTGCCTAGTTTTGGAGTTTTATCCACATCATTGTCCAGGCCAACGCTTCAAATTCTTAAATTAGCTTCAAACTTTTTATGGAATCCGAATAATCCATATAAGTTACTTGAATTTCTATCCCTTCCGAATATCCCATTAAACAGAGGACTTGCTTTTCGTCTTGCTGCAGCTGTTTCCGAAAAACCAGGTATAATGAGTGCCTTATGGTTTGCTAAGAAAAATGATTTTTTTAATGACCTGGACCTAAAAATTGAGCAAAATCCAAAAAATGATTTTCTACTGCGTGAAAAGAAAAGGGCTGAAAAGGATTATAAGTTTTGGTTTGAGAGAAAAAGATATGACATTAAAACAGCCGTTCCGATTAGAGATGTAATCGAAATTTACAATTATATAAAATTTTGGGCACTGGAAATAGTAGAGGATTTTAACAAAAAAATTGATCGGATAGAGCAGGATAAAATTAAAGCCAATGAGGAAGACAATGAAGCGGAAATAGTCCTCTTACAAAGCCAGTTAAAGCCCTTTTCTGCTTTGCAGGAACAGTGTAAAAGATTAATTTTAGTGTTGGAATCTTTGCCAGAAAATGAAAAAATGCTCAGCTATTTAGAATTGGAGCGTATTGTTCGGGCGGTATATGAACCTACACAGATGCTTTTTCGCCAATCTGAAATTGGTCACCTGCCCTTTGTTTATCATTCTGCCGCAATACTGGAAAACTGTGAAAATACCCTTTGGTGGAATTTTGTAGATAATGGTCAAAATGCTGGATATGACTTTTGGTATAAATCTGAATATGAATATCTCAGCAAGAGTGGATGTTTTCCCGAAAAACCAGCCCAAAGAAATGACAGGATGCTTTGGCAAAGAAAAAATGCTATTTTAAAAACTACAAAAAATATTCTACTGGTAATTCCTGACCAAATTGCGGGCAAGTCTGTTAATCCTCATCCATTGTGGGGAGACCTTCATGCAGCTTTTGGTAAAAGCCTGAAAAACATAGTAGTTAATCCGGAAAAAAATAATGATGCACTGCTATCAACAATATTTAATTTACCAGACTTTAGCATTTTATCATCTATTAGCCTTAAAGAAATAGCGCCTTTTATTGATTTAGCCCATAATTCAGAAAAATTAACATTAAGAGAAACTGAAACTTTTACGGGACTCGATTCGCTATTGAATTACCCTTACCAATGGGTGTTCAAATATATTTTGGGTTTACATAAATCTTCTATTTTGAGTATAGTTAGACCAGAAACACTAAAAGGTAATTTGGCGCACAGCATTTTTGAAAAACTAATGAATGAGACCAAAGCTGAAAACATGCTTTGGGAGAAAGAAATTCTTTTTAATTATCTTGAAAAAGAAATCCCTCTTGTGATTGAAAAAGAGGCGGTTGTTTTCATGCTCTATGGGATGGAGTCGGAAAGAAGAGCCTTTATAAACATGATGAAGCATTCTGCATGGGCTTTATTAAGTGCCATACAAAATAATGGCTGGAAAATTAGCGGCTCAGAAATAAACATAGAAGGCTTTTTGGGGAATCAGGCATTAAAAGGCAAATCAGATTTGATTTTAGAACGCGGGGCTGAAAAAACTGTGGTTGATCTAAAATTCAGCGGTTTAGAACATTACAGAAATAAAATTAAAAACAGAGAAGATTTACAATTGCTGATATATTCTCGCTTTGCTACTGATACGGAAGATTGGGCGCACAGGGCCTATTTTATCATCAACAAAGCGCAATTATTAGCTCCAAACAATCTAGCTTTCAAAGAGGCAGAAGTTCTTTTAGGAGAAGAAGATCCTAATGTCTCTAACAATTTAAACTGGGATAAACTACAACAGACATTTGAATGGCGTGTAGCACAAATCAATGCGGGAAAAATTGAGGTAAGAACAAAAAAAACTATAGAATTCCTTGACGAATCCTATAGTAGTGAGGATATGATTTCGATGCTAGAATTACCCCGAGACAGTGCGAAATATGATATTTACAACGTTTTACTTGGCACAAACTCCGAAAAATAATTACTCAGGCTTTTTCATCATATATTTCAACACATTCACTTCTCCGTTAGTAAGATGGCGACAACGGCCCAAGGGTAGATTTTTCTTGGTTAACATAGCATATCTGCTTCTGTCCAATTTTTTAACATCATAGCCCAGGTGTTCGAATATTCTACGAACAATACGATTGCGCCCTATGTGCAATTGAATGCCAATTACGTTCATTTTCTTGCCTTCGATATATGAAATGTCATCGACAGGAGCTGGACCGTCTTCCAAGACCAGCGTTTTTCTAATCAGTTCCATATCTTCCTCTGCCAATGGCTTATCGAGTGTTGCCTGATAGACCTTGGTAACCTCAAATTTCGGATGTGATAGTTTCTGTGCCAAATCGCCATCATTGGTCAACATGATTAAACCTGTAGTATTTCTATCCAGTCTTCCAACAGGATAAACCCGTTCGCTAGTATATTCCTTCACCAAATCGAGCACCGTTCTCCTATCCTTTTCATCATCTGAGGTACTAATCACGTTATGTGGCTTATTCATGAGCAGATAAATGAATTTTTTGACTGGAGTCAGTACTTTTCCATCAAGCGTAACTACATCGCCGGGCTGAACGCGGTGCCCCATCTCAGTCACAACATTGCCATTTACCTTTACCTTCCCTTCTTTGATTATCTCGTCGGCCTTTCTCCTTGAGGCGACTCCTGAATGAGCTAAATAGCGGTTCAGACGCATATCCTCAGTTTCTAATTCCGGTTCCTGCGCTTTGGGCACTTTCTCTTCCCTGTTATAATCTTTTTTCTTGTCCCTTCTGAAAGGTCCTTTATAGCGTTTTTCCATGATTTTAATTTATTGGTTGGTCTCAGTATCTTCTGCAAGACCAATTTGATTGTCTTCGGGTAAAAATTCTTTTAATTTTGGTAAATCCTGTAAAGCAGGCAATCCAAAATGCTCCATAAATTTGTCGCTCGTTCCATACAACAAAGGCCTGCCGGGATCTTTAGAACGTCCCTTTATCTGAATGAGTTCCTTTTCTAATAATTTCTGAACGGCATAATCACAATTTACACCTCTAATTTTCTCCACTTCTCCTTTAGAAACCGGCTGTTGATAGGCGATAACTGCAAGGGTCTCGAGTGCTGATCGAGATAGTTTTTTATTGCTTTTATGCTTTAGTAACACCGCTAAAACATCGTGATATTCAGTTTTTGTTAAAAATTGATAGCCATCCCCAATTTTTACAATTTCATAACTATAACTGTCTGCGGCATATCGGAATTGCAGGCGACTAATGACATTTTCAATTTCAGCAGCTTTTAGTTCTGTATTTAAAATCGCTTCTAAACAGCTTTTTATTTCATCTGTTCCTACAGGAACCTCCGCTGCAAAAATTAATGCCTCAATATATAAATCCAATTGTTCCATTTAAACTCATTTTTACAAAACAAGATATTTATGCAAAATTACAAGAAATAAAAGAGAAATAACAGTAACTATGCAAGCTTGGCCATTTTTCTTGATTTTTTTTTAAATGTTATTCAAATATTATATACTCTGCCCCTATTTTTGTAACTTTCGCATCGAGAAATTATTTAATCACCATTTTAATAATTATTTTCCCATGACAAATTATGAAAAGGTCAAACATTATCTGCTCGATTTGGGTCACGAAATTACCCTAGAAAATATCGAAGATCAGATTTTGATTGTACAGAACGAAAGTAAAGGCATTTGCAATATGATGCTTGACTGTGAAGGAGATGTGCTTATTCTTGAGCAACATATTTTGGATTTAAAACATGAAACAGAATCAATCTATAAAAGACTGCTTCAAATTAATCGCGAGTTGGTTCACGGTGCTTTTGTTTTGGACGAATCGGGTAACAAACTAATTTTCCGCGACACCCTGGCACTTGAAAATCTGGATAAAAACGAAGTTGACTCAACTTTCACAGCACTTACAATTGCACTTGTTGAACATGCTGATGAATTTATGGGCCTCGCAAAAAAATAAGCCCCAATTAAATATTTTATCAAAAATCTTTATTTTTGTTTAATCATTTTATCACCAAAAAATTAATAAGAATATGTGGTCACTCATTAAGCGTTTGTTTCGAATTGGAAAGGCTGAAGCAAATGCCGCTATCGATAAATTGGAAAACCCGATTAAAATGACCCAACAGGGTATCCGCGATCTAAAAGTAGATTTAGACAAAAGCATGCAGTCTTTGGCAGAAGTTAAAGCTATCGCCATCCGTACCGGTCGTGAAGTAGAAACTTATAAAGCTAATACTGACGACTACGAGAAAAAAGCTATGGCGCTTTTGAAACAGGGCCAGTCTGGCAATATGGATATGGCCGAAGCTGAACGCCTTGCAACTGAGGCACTTGCTCGCCGTGAAGAAAATCTCAAACTATACCAGGTTGCTGTTCAGAACAAACAGAAATATGACAGTTTGGTTACCAATATGGAAGGTAAAATCCGTCAGCTCAAAAGTCAAATTGCTAAATGGGAAAATGAACTTCGTACCCTTGAGGCTCGCGATAAAGTAAGCAAGGCTACCACTAAACTTAACAAACAACTTACTAATATTGATTCATCAGGAACAATGGCTATGCTCGAACGTATGAAAAATAAAGTCGACGAGCAGGAAGCTTTAGCTGAAGCTTATGGCGATATGGCCAATGAATCAAAAACTGTTGAT
>CANETR010000041.1 GCA_947441325.1 Saprospiraceae bacterium | reverse complement strand
TGAAGAAGATTTTACATCATTATTCAAAGCACCTTATGATACAATTGTAGCAAAATACTACGATGGAAACTACGATATTTGGGATATTAATCCTTTAATGCCAGAAGTTCCAGTAACAATGTTAAAAGATGAATACGTTAAAAAATACATATCTAGTAATCCTGAAATTTTGCAAAAAGTTTTGAAGGACAACGATGTATATGATTGGAAGCCAGAAGCACCGATGCAATTATGTTACTGCCAGTCAGATGAACAAGTATTTTATATCAATTCTTATGTTGCTTATGATAAAATGAAAGCAAATGGAAGTAAATTCGTTCGTAAACAATCTGGCGGAAAACGATTTGATCACATACAGTGTTCCGTTTTTTCAAGTATGAACACCAAATTTTTCTTCAACACAATTCGCAGAGGAAGCAAAAAAGGTAGAAAAGGTTATCCCTTAAAAAGAAGTATTGTTTGGTTGTCTAAAACAATTGCGCCTGGCTATTACACTAAAAAGTACAATATCGCCAACATGGAAAAATTAATGGGAGAATGATTTGGGTTAAGTTAATTTCTTGAAAGGTTTAATATTCTAACTTAATTTGATTTTAAAATCTTCAGTTCTTTCTTGATGAATTTTTCATATTGGGCAAACATAAACTTGAAGAAAATCGTTCGGTCTTCTTTATTTCGCGAAGCCTCCAATGCATCAATGTATTTAATTCTATCTTGTTTGAAAACAATTGTCATAGGCAGTTCAAAATAAGCTAAAATATAATTCATCATTAATCTTGAAATTCTACCATTTCCATCACCAAAAGGATGGATACTAACCAATTCAAAATGAGCATTAAACGCAAGAATTAATTTGTCTTCATTGGATTTTGCCAACTTTAATCCAGAATTTATCTCATCAATAAACTTATTAAGTAGTAAAGGAACTTTTTTAGCATCAGGAAATTGTCTCTTACCTGCAAAAACCCCACCTAAACGTAATTCACCTTTAGAAATGTCATAAGTTCCTAAAGCAGTATTCACTTTTGTCCCTGTGTTTTTAGTAATCAGCGAAGCTAATTCAGTTATGAAACTTATGGATATTAGTTTTTTACTTTTTGCTTTTTCAAGACAAAATCGAAATGCTTCAAAGTGATCAAGAACCATCAAGTGGTGCTCCATTGGTTTTTTAGCTGTTTTATTATATGATAATAGATTTATTACTTCATTTTCTGTTAAAGTACTTCCTTCTATACTTGTTGAATGAAAAGTAGAAATGTACATTGCAAGCTTGTCAAAATTTACATTTCCTTGAGAAAGAAGTTGAAATTCTTGAATTAGTAATTCTAATTTTTTATTCATGGGATTCAAATTTAGGAAATTGTAATGGATTTTAAGTCCAAAACAAAAAGGATATAATTCAATTGATGGTTATTCAAAGAAAATTTAAATTTATTTTTTATTCAATTTTCGTTCATCTAATAAGGGATTGAACTAGTTTTCGAAGTTTTTGATTTAAATATTTTAGTACTATGTATTGCATAATACAATTTAAAACATATATCTTTGTCTAAAATTAGTACTATGAGTTTAGAGAACACACAGGCACAAATGCGAAAAGGAATTTTAGAATATTGTATTCTAAGTATTCTTGAAAGAGGGGAAGCCTACCCGTCCGAGATTCTCGAGGCATTGAAAAATGCGAAACTGTTGGTGGTAGAGGGAACTTTATATCCGCTGTTGACGAGATTGAAAAATGAAGAATTACTTTCCTACCGCTGGGAAGAATCGACTTCTGGTCCGCCAAGAAAATACTACCACATAACAGATTCTGGAAATAACTTCTTAAGCGAATTAAATATAACCTGGACAGAATTGAAAGAAGCTGTCGAATCATTAACCAAAAAATAAGAAATCATGTATAAAACAATATCCATTCATTTACAAGGAACACCATTTCAAATCGAAGAAGGTGCTTACGAAATTTTAAGAAATTACTTAGATAGACTTAAAAAAATCCTTCACAATCAAAAAGGTTCAGAAGAAATCATCCAAGACGTTGAACTTCGAATGGTAGAACTTTTCACTAAACTATTACTACCTTCTAAAAAAGTGATTGAACAAACAATGGTGGAAGAAGTGTTAGCAATTCTTGGAAATCCAGAAATTTTCGGAGAGGATGAACCAACAACAGCAAAAGAGACTTACACTACATCAGAAGCAAGAGTTGACAAACGACTTTTTCGCGATGAGGAAAATGCAATTTTAGGTGGTGTTTTAGCTGGGTTTGCAAACTATATGAATTGGGACGTTACTGTAATACGTGCTGTATATGTTTTACTTATCATTTTTGGAGGTTTCGGTTTTCCGTTATACATCGTTCTTTGGATTATAACACCTAAAGCAAAAACGAGTTTTGAAAAATTACAAATGAAAGGAAAGCCTGTGAATTTAGAATCAATGAAGTCTGAAATTGAAAACGCTGCAGATAGAATTCAGAAGAGATCGAAAGCGTGGACAAACAAAATTAAAGAAGAAAATGGATTACAAAATGGTCTTAAAAAATTAATACGAATTATTTCAGTATTTTTTGGTTTGTTTGCTTTGTTCCTAGGAACAGCTTTTTTTATCACTGCAATTGTTTTTCTATTTGGAGATCCTGATTTTATTCCTGCACAAATAAATGGTGAATTTATGTCATTGGGCGACTTTGGGACTTTAATTTTGGAATCAACAACTGATTCAGACTATTTAATTTGGGGAATTATTTTTACAGCTTCCTCAGTCATTGGATTACTTTGGTTGACAGGTATTCGAGCGATTTTCTCTTTTAAATCTTCAATTATCCGCTACTCATCGTTAAGTCTGATTTTTATGATGGTGGTTGGAATTGTTCTACTTTCAATAACTGGTGCAAAAACGGGTAGAGCTTTCGCAATAAATGGTGAAATCGAAAAAGATTTATTTACTGTCGATACAACTGTCTTGAACTTAAATTTCGACCATGCTACTGGTGTTGATAAACAAGGTTTTAAAACTGTCAGTAGGGGAGATAGAGGTGTAATAAAAGTTGCCAATAAGCGCATTTATTTACATGGAATTGAAATTGAATATAGAAAATCTGCGGATTCAATTTTTCATATCAAGCAATATTTCACTGCTAACGGACGCGATCACCAAAAAGCAATTTTGAAAGCAAAACACATTGATTTTAAAACGAAATTAGTTGGCAAAACTGTCCAAGCGAATACTTTTTACACTTTTCCAGTTAGCGACAAATTAAGGGATCAAAAGGTAAAATTGATTGTTGAAGTTCCACAAAATAGGAAAGTTAAAGTAAACGGAAAAATCGTTTATCCCTTTATTGAAGATGAATTAGATACGAAAGTTGAAGAAAATTCACATGCTTACATTCATTCTGATGGTGAATATGATAGCTGGTGAGATTGGTGAATTATTTCTTGTTAAATCATTAAAACTTGTAAATATTGCAAGTTTTAATGATTTGTGGGATGATTTGTGATTTTCAGTGTTTAAATTAGTTGAATTACCAAAAAAAGGAACAACTAGAAGCTTTTTTAAATAAAGAAATAGCCGAGTTGGATTGGGTTCTAGAAAATTGAACGCTTAAAACAAACAACTCCCACCATATTATTTGCGGGAGTTAAAAAGTTTGTATAATCAACTAATTGGCGAATCATTTATGATAGATATTTTAATATTTTATTTCACATAAAGGTAAAGCCTTTTTGATTTTTTTTAATTCACTCTTTGATAATGGATTTTCCTTTAAACTTAATTCCTTTAAATTCTTTAATTTATAAATACAATCAGGGATTTCTGAAAAATTATTTTTAAATAGGCTTAATCTTTCCAATTTTTGAAATTCTCCAATGTAATCAGGAAGAGTTGTTAAGTTGTTTGAAAATAAATCTAATTCTGTTATTTCACCAAATTTTTCTAAATTTTCTGGTAGTTTTTTTAGTTCATTATGTCTTAAAAGTATTACTGAAACACCTTTATTTACCAATTTATTTGAGATGGATGTTGTTTTAAAATTGGAAAAATCTAGTAAAGATGTATCGCCGTCACAACAAGCTTTCAAAAAATAACTTACTAAGTTTTGTGGGATTGAGTCAATAGGATTTTCTCTAAAATCAAAAGACCTCAAATCTGTTAAATTGGAAAAATCATAACTCAAAGAAGTGATTTTATTTGCTAGTAAATCAAATTTTTGAAGTAAAACAAGTTTATTAATTATAGAAGGGATTGATTTTAGTTTGTTATCCCTTAAATCTAAATCTACAAGCTTTTGAAGATTTCCAATCTCTATAGGAAGACTTTCAATTTTATTACTTGACAGATTGAATACTACAAGATTAGTTAAGTTGCCAATCTCTTTTGGAATTGAGCCTAAATTAGCATTGTTAGCAAACAATGTTTGAAGCTTTGAAAGATTCCCTATTGATTTTGGTAAGTTTGGAATCAAAATATTACTACCTAAATTTAAATACTCTAGATTAACCAAAAACCCAATACTATCCGATAATTCAGTTATGTTATTGTCATTTAACATCAATTTTTTCAAACTTTTTAGGTTATATAAATTAACATCAATTTTCGAAATTAAATTTTGTTGAAAGTCCAAAATTTCCAATTTATTTAAATCACCTATTTGTTTTGGAATTTCATTTAACTGATTATTAAAAGCAGAAAGCAGTTTTAAGTTTTTTAAATTTCCTATTGACTTGGGTAATGAAGAAATATTATTTTCATAACAATATAACTTTTCTAAATTTTCTAAATCACCAATTTGTTCTGGTAGTATTTTAATTTTGTTTTTATGAATACTAAATTCTACCAAATTTTTCAGCTTACCAATTTCTGAAGGTATAAACTCTATGTTATTGTTACCTAGGTATAATTTTTCTAAATTTTTAAAATTCGTTATCTCTAAAGGGAACTGAGTTAAACCATCTGATGATAAATCAAGCATGTAAACACTATCAGGATTTTCTAATGCTTTGTCTAAATTTAAGTACGTTGTTCCCTTTTGAGATAAAAGACAGAATTGAAGAAAAAGAAAAATAATTATTGAAGTAATTTTCATTGTTTAATTTTTGATTTATTTATACCTAGTTCAGCGTTAAATTCAAATAGGTTGATAATGCTATCCAAATCTAAAATCTCACATTTCCAAATGAGGGCACTTTTTATAATGTTTTAAAATTCTAGTAGACAACTAGTAGACAAAATCTTTAGTTATCATCACAAGTGCAAAAAAAATGCACTTGTGATGACTTTTTTTTAAAGTGTAGAACATCCAGATGTATTATTACTGCTTGTTATGTTACATGCCTTTTTCTTACCGTTATCGTACGTTATGATAATTCGACTATCACCTGACATTTTCACATTAGAAACTCCTGAACTTTCAATAGTACTGCATCCCGTAGTATTGTTGCTGCTAGTCACGCTACAGACTTTCAACTTACCTGTTGTGTATAATATCGCGATCTTACTACTACCAAGGCTTGCGATTGATACTCCAGAACTTTCAATTGTGCTACAGCTTGTTGTATTATTACTACTTGTTAGATTACAAATCTTTAATTTTCCTCCACTTTCTACATTTGCAACTTTTTGCGCATTAGCCATTCCAAATGTTAGCAACATTGTTGCCGTTAAAATAATTGTTTTCATTTAATTTTTTTTTAAAAATAACTCCTACTCATAGGTTTTTCAGATTTCACCCCGTTTATTCAGTAGTTTCTGGACTCTACTTTATTTTTTTGTTATTTTAATTTATAAGCTCTTTGTCTTTCACAAAACATGATAGTTTTTTACACCTTCACTTTATCGTGTAACAAATGGGCAATGAATACTAATAATTTTGAGCTTTAAACCTTTGTACTTCCATGCTGCTTTAGGTTTTGTATTAAAAATCAAGAATTACCCAATTTTCATTTTCTTTTACCATCCATATTTCTTCGTCTCTGTTTTCAAGTTTAATTGAAACTGAGGCAGAGGAACCATCAATTTTACTGGATTTAATTTTGGCGTTTTCAAACATCTCTTTTAAATCATTTAAATCTTTATCAGTTAGTTTTTTATTCACAATTGATTTAAATTCTCTAGGACTTTGTTTTGAGAAACATAAACTTAATCCGTCCTTGTCTTTTTCTGAACTTGCTTTAATCAACGTATTAATTGTTGATTCAGGACTGGATAAGTCATATCCCTTATTACCACAGCTTGTTAAAATCATTGAAGTAAAAAGAATTACTCCTAAAATCATCATTATTTTTTTCATTTGGTTAGAATTTACTTTTTTATTAAAAAATCACCACAAAGTAACCACCATTTTCTATGCTGTTTTGATACAAATTGATACAAGTTTTATGCAATTACTAAAAACCATAAGAAATTCACATTTTTGTAATCTAATATTTTGGTCAAAAGAATGAATTTCGAGAATTTAAAAGAAGAAATAGAAAAAGTATTCGGGAAAAAAGTATCGAATAGACCAGATTGTGAAGCATTGAGTCTAGCAATTTATGAAAAATCGAAGAAAACAATTAGCTACAATACATTGCGCCGCTTTTTTAATTTGGCCGGCCAAAGAAATACCAATTCATTATCACATTCTACATTAGATATTTTAGCAAGATATTGTGAATATGAATGTTACGCAGAATTTATTTCAGAAAAATCATCAAAAAAGAACTTAAGTTTAATTTATAATTTACAGCTTGAAATTCAACAAAAAGAAGCGTTTACTATTGATTATATAGAATCTTGTCTTCATCAATTCGATTCCAATGAACACGTGTTTAATCTGATGAATTCTATTGTTCACTTTGCTTTTCAGCGAGAAGATGTCAATTTCTTAAAAGATGTATTCAAAATAAAAAGGGTTTTTAACGGTGACCATTACTTAAATACTAATCTCTATTTTCTAATTCAAAAGATTGGCATTCACATTAGAAATCATTCAGAAATAAGTGAAGTTTTATGGCAAGAATGGGCAACAAATCCAATTGCTAGATTCTACTATTTTGAGTTGTTTGTGGACATGGATTTCTTTATGATTAATCACTATAAAGCCATAGAATTTTATCACAAAAATTCAAATCAACCCCAAGACCTTTTGTTTTCAAACAGTATATTAGCTTGGCGTAATCTTATCCTGGAAGATTTTGAAGCTGCAAATTCATTCATCTCGACAATTAAAACAATTGATTTTCACACTGACATCCATCCAATTACAGTTGCTCGTGCTTACAACGTTTTATTATTGAATGAATTTCTTCAAGAAGGAAAACATTTAGAAACTCTTCTAGATCAAATCAATGTTTCAAGAGCTAATTTTGACTCGTCAGATTATCCGTTTTTTGAATTTTGGATTTGTGAAGGACTTGTTTTAACACATCAGTATGAAATGGTATTAAACTGTATTGATTCGATTTATACCAAAACAAAAGGAAAAGACATCTTCTATTTAAAAGGTTCGTTGGAACGAATAAAATTGATTGAAGAATATACCCTTTTTAAAACTGGAAAAACCATCAAATCTGAGATTGATAAAATCAGAACCTTAAGCAAGCTAGATAATTTTAGCCGTGAATATGATAGCCTTTTTTATTATGCAGTTAATCCAAGCGAACTAACTGAAGAAATCAAGTCAACTATCACAAAAAGAGGCTATTTGAAGATGTTAGAATGGTTGATCGTTTGAGGAAGATTCTATTTGTAATGGATATTATTTGAGTATATGCTTTCGTACCACCAATCAAAAATAAACTTAAGTTATTTATTTGTCTTATATTTTACTTTGCCATTCTTTTGCTTGATCAAAAGAATCAAAAATCAAGGCTCTGAATTTTAATTTTGTTCGCAAGCAATCTGGAGGGAAACGCTTCGATCATTTTCAATGCTCCGTTTTTTCGAGTATGAATACCAAATTTTTCTTCAATACAATTAGAAAAGGAAGTAAAAAAGGTAGAAAAGGTTATCCTGTTAAAAGAAGTATCATTTGGCTATCTAAAACAATTGCTCCTGGCTATTATATTAAAAAGTATAATGTTGCTAATATGGAAAAATTGATGGGAGAATAAATTGAATCTAATTAATTTCTAAATAGTTTTTAAATTGCTAGTATAACTGATTTTAAAATCTACAATTGGAATTATCTTATTTCTCTATATCTTATTATCTTTTCTTATTTTTGAAAGTAGAAATTGATTATGTCAAATAAAACTCCAAATTTTTTAACGATTCCGCCTTCGCCAACTGTTGATAAGGTCGGTGTGGAAGAACGTGTGGCGCGCTTTCAAACCCGAAGTATAAAAAATCAAACCAAAGAACAAGGGCTGAAAATGGTCTTGAATATGATTGATTTAACAACCCTCGAAGGAAAAGATACGCCCGGAAAAGTGAAACAAATGTGCTACAAAGCGCAACATCTCCACGATGAATTCCCAGGTTTACCAACCGTTGCAGCTGTTTGTGTTTATCCTTCGATGGTGGCAATTGCCAAAAAAGAAGTGCAAAACTCAGGAGTGAAAGTTGCTTCCGTTTCAACAGCCTTTCCTTCTGGACAAGCACCTTTAGCGGTGAAAATCGCAGACACAAAATATGCGGTTGAATCGGGTGCGGATGAAATCGATATGGTTATTTCGCGCGGAAAATTTCTAGCTGGCGAACATAATTTTGTTTTCGATGAAATTGCAGCCATTAAAGAAGCTTGTGGTGTGGCGCGATTGAAAGTTATTTTAGAAACAGGAGAATTAGTGACATTGGACAACGTTCGTAGAGCAAGTGATATCGCTATATATGCTGGCGCCGACTTTATCAAAACGTCCACTGGGAAAATTCAACCTGCGGCAACGATGCAAGTAACTTACACGATGTTAATGGCCATTCGCGATTACTTCGACGAAACAGGAATAATGATCGGAATGAAACCAGCTGGTGGAATTTCAACTTCTAAATTGGCATTGCACAACTTGGTTATGGTGAAAGAAATACTTGGTGATGCTTGGCTATCAAACGAATGGTTCCGTTTTGGAGCAAGTAGTTTAGCGAACGATGTATTGATGCAAATTCTAAAAACAAAAACTGGAGTATATCAATCTTCAGATTATTTTTCTATCGATTAATTATGGCACAAGATCAAGCAACTTGGGAATATGCACCGGCTCCAGAAGGAACTGGACATATCAAATTAAATAAAAAATATAACTTATTCATCGACGGAAAATGGGTAGCACCATCGTCTAAAAAATACTTTGAAACGATCAATCCGGCAACGGAAGAAGTATTGGCTGAAATCGCTTACGCAAATGAAAAAGATGTTGATTTAGCAGTAAAAGCAGCACGAAAAGCTTATACCAATGTATGGTCGAAAATGCCTGCCTCTGAACGTGCAAAATACATTTATCGCATTGCTCGTTTGATGCAAGAACGCGCTAGAGAATTTGCAGTCATAGAATCTTTAGACGCTGGAAAAACGATTCGTGAATCACGCGATATTGATGTTCCCTTGGCTTGCAATCATTTTTTCTATTACGCAGGTTGGGCAGATAAATTGGAATATGCATTTCCGAATCGCAAGGTTGAATCTTTAGGTGTCGCAGGTCAAATAATTCCTTGGAATTTCCCTTTATTGATGGCTGCTTGGAAAATTGCTCCTGCTTTAGCAACTGGAAATACAGTCGTTCTAAAACC
>CANETR010000040.1 GCA_947441325.1 Saprospiraceae bacterium | reverse complement strand
TGCCTTTTTCGAATGTAATGCCTTGTGCAGAAAGCATAGAAATGCTGATTAGCATCAAAGCAGCACTGAATAATGATTTTAATAACATAGTTGAGTTTTATATCTGTGATAAAATATTTTGCTTTCGCAAAGTTACGATATTGCTATCTAACTAATTAAAATTGTACCAAAAGTTACAGTTTTTATGAATTTTCTAATAAAATTTCTTTAAAAATGTAAAATTCAAGAAATCAGTCCTTATATTTGCAGCTCTTAAAAATCCTGCCCCTTGTTGAGCAAGTTACGCAGGGTATGCTATCACAAATTAAAATTTTAAAAAAATGGCAGTCAAAATCCGCTTACAACGCAAAGGTCGCAAAAAAGCACCTATTTATCACATTGTAGTTGCCGATGCACGTTCACCACGCGATGGTCGTTATATCGAGCGTCTTGGTTCTTACAACCCACTCACTATTCCTGCAACAATCGAAATCGATGGAGATAAAGCATTTGAATGGTTAATGAATGGTGCACAACCTTCTGACACAGCTCGTGCAATCTTGAAATACAAAGGTATCTATTACAGAAAGCATCTTCAAAGAGGTGTAGCTAAAGGTGCTATGACTCAGGAAGCAGCCAATGAGCTTTATACCGCATGGGTTGGAAGCAAAGACAAAAAAGTTGAAGCTAAAATTGAGGAAACTCGCAAGTCTAATGAAGACCGTCGTATGAAAATCTTCGGTACGCCTAAAGACAGAACCAAAAAAGTTGAAGAAGCTCCAGTAGTAGAAGAATCAACTGACGAATCAGCAGAATAATTTTAACATCTCCTTAAAAGAGGTTAAAAAGCATACAAACGCCTGACAATTCATAAAGAATTTCAGGCGTTTTCTTATTTTTGCAGCATTATAACAATTTATGAAACTTTACTCGGTTGCTATTTTTTGTATTGCCATTGTAATTGCTTTTGCGAATTTGCAAAATCAAGATGACATTCCCTATAGTGGACCGACATCAGCCGAGGAATTGGGTAAATTACTTTTCCACGATTCCATCCTTTCTGAAGATTATAGCATCAGTTGTTCCTCCTGCCATAAACCACAGTTTGCCTTTTCTGATACTCTGGCATTGAGCCCAGGTGTGAGAGGGCAGAAGGGGACAAGAAATACTCCAACAGCCATGAATGTGCTGAGCCGCCCCTTCTTTTTTTGGGATGGCAGAGCTGCTTCTCTTGAGGAACAGGCACTTATACCCATAGAGAATCCACTGGAAATGAACCTCCCGGCAGATTCTGCTGTGGCCCGCCTCGCAAGAAATCCTTTTTATATCGAGGCCTTTAACAGGATTTATGGTGCAGCGCCTTCAAAGGCACTCCTTGCAGATGCACTCGCTGCTTTCGAAAGAACCCTTGAAACGGGTTCGGATCATGACCGCTTTATGAATGGCGATTCATCGGCAATTTCATCTGCTGCCATGCGTGGCCTTGAGATTTTTAATGTTAAAGGCAAATGTTTTGAATGTCATTTTGGTCCCGATTTGACCGGAGATGAATTTCGCAGCATCGGTCTCTTCGACAATATCAACGATAAGGATAAAGGTCGTTATGATATCAGTAAGGACAGTTTAGATTATGGAAAATTCAAGGTGCCTTCCTTGCGCAACGTAGCTGTGACAGGTCCCTATATGCACGATGGTAGTTTCAAGACACTGCGAGAGGTAATTGAGTATTATAATGAACCTCAAAAACTTAGACCGCATGGGCTCAATCGAGATACCTTGCTCGCTGCACCACTTGGCCTGAGTGAAATGGAAATGGATGATCTCGAGGCATTTTTGAAAGCGCTCACGGCTCCGCAGTTTAAACATTTTTTAGAGTTGAAGAGGAAAGATTAAAGAGGAAAGATATTTTTAGTGAAGAGGAGCCAGGTACGAGGTACTAGTTTAGTTGAAAGAGGAAAGATTGAAAGAGGGAAAGATGAGTCTATTGCTACTTAGCCGTTGGCCTGTTGGTATTTGGTATGCTGGTCTCGTCTGGAGAACGAGATGGTAACTGGACGACGAGCCTTGTGGGTATGGTTCTTGCTTGACAGCTGGCTATTTGGTAGTTGGTATGCTGGTAGTTGGTAATTGGAAGTATTGCTTGCTTACAGCTGGTTAATTGGTATTTGGTATGCTCCTAGTTGGTAAAAAGTCTTGATACTTGATACTTGATACTTGATACTTGATACATGCTACTTGATACAATTTCTAACTTCAGAAAAGTCTCCAAGTCTAGCGTCCGTAAGTCTAGCTTCTAATAAAAACTTCAGATTTCAGACTTCATCCTTCTTATAAGTTTCAATGAAAATAGAAAAATATATCATTCAAATCTTCCTTTTCTGTGCAGCATTGCTGACCACATTATGGAATTATCAGTTCGGGCAGATGGACCATGTGGAGCATCTGCCTATACTATTTAGAGCAGAAAATTCGGACTATCTCAAAAACGATAGTTTTCTGAATGCTTTTTCTCAAAATTACGACCCTAGGTTTTATTATACCCGACTGATTCTGCTGCTCAATTATGTTTTTCCACTTCCGCTATTATTTTTTCTGCTGACATTTTTAATAAATTATCTGATTGCTTTTACAAGCTTTCGGATAGCAGGGCAACTCTTTCCCAGGGCAGCTTGGGCAGGAATTATCTCTGTTTTTTTGGTTTTGACTGTGCCAACCATAGAGCTAGGCTCTGTTGCCGATATTCATACGGCCTATCTTACGCCCAATGCGATGGCTTTTTCACTGATTTTACTGGCTTTGAGTTATATCTTTAGTAAAGAATGGATTAGGGCTGGTTTGATATTGGGTCTTGCCTCGCTCATACATCCGCTTGCGGGACCGGAGAGCGGCCTGATTTTCTTTAGTTGTGCAGCTGTTGAGCAGTTTTATGTAAATCGTTTGGAGTTAAAAAAATACAGGAACTTTGTTGTTGGTGCAGGCATATTTTTACTTTTTACTTCATTGAGTCTCGCACCTTTTTTTCTGAACCAATCGGATGGCCTCGACAGCAAAACCTTTATTGAAATCTATGCTCATTTCAGGGCACCGCATCATATTTTACCATCTATTTTTATACATCCTGAAGAGAAAATTTTAGGCATAAAATACTTGATATTATTGCTCTTGCTTTGGTTTGCCTATTACAATAGAACGCTGAGAGAAAATCGAATTGCCCTGCATATACTGGCTTACATCATCATTTTGCTGCTTTTGGCTTTAGCCGGATATATATTTGTGGAACGCTACCCATTAAAAATTGTGGTCATTGCGCAGACTTTCCGACTGCTTTATCTCCTGAAGTTTTTATTACTCTTGCTATTGGGCGCAACAATTGGACAGCATTTGCAAAACGGAACGCAACAGCAAAAAATCTATGCATTTTCAGCACTCATCAGCAGCTTTGCGCTGCCAAATCTCTTGTGGATTTTTGGGCTTTGGGGGTTAAGCGCCCTGGTTCATAGAAGATTGAACCTGCCTCAAATTTTCTTGGCCTTAGAAATCATGCTAGTCTTGACTTTGGGTATCTATGGATTTTATCATTCATGGCATCAGATTGCACAATCGGCAGATGTTTATTTATGGGCACTCATGCTCCTGCTTTTGGTCTTTCCATTGTTTTTGAATTTGCCAAAGTTGCAACTGAGTTTTTTAACAGTTACTTCACTAACATTTTTTGCTTTCTGGGTGAGCAATCCAAGGCCTGAACAGCATACGCCGCTGCAAAAAGCAATCAGTCGTCAATATAGTCTGAATGATTTGCCCCCTTCACAGCTTGCTTTGGCAAAAAAGATTAAGAAATTAACGCCGGCTGATGCCATTTTGCTTGTGCCGCCCATGTTTGGAGAACTGCGTTATTTGGCCGATCGGGCATTGGTTGTCACCTTCAAGACCTTACCATTCGGCGGCAAGCAGATGATTGAATGGAAAGAACGAGTCTTTGACTGTTATGGCTGGACCGACTTAAAAGGTTTTAATGCCGTGCTTTATGGCTTTGAACCCAATTATAAAAATATTGATGCAGAGCGACTCAAAATGCTTCATCAAAAATATAGAACCGATTATGCCGTATTATTCAAAGAAACGAAAACAGATTTTCCTGTAATCTTTGAAAATGCCATGTATCAGTTGGTTTACATTGGCCAAGCGTCAAAATAAAATATATTCATTAAAAATATATTTAAAAATATGATTTTAATCATATTAGGTGCTGAGCCAGGTCATAAATAATCCGCTTTAAGTCATTTAAATTTGTAAAAATTGATTCTTCATTTTACAAATTATAATATCATGAAAAAGATCTTGGTTCCTATCGATTTCTCTGCAGCATCTGATTGGGGATTTAATTATACCTACAGGTTGGCACAACAATTTGAAGCTGAATTGCATGTGCTGCATTTATACAGGCCCCCTTATGTAGAATCTACCATGCCACCTGCTATGATTCAGCAGATTATCAATGATAAAGAACGAGATTTACTGCGTCATATGAAATCTAATGCACAGGCTCCCTTAAATTTTGCTTCAGAGCATCATTTGAACAGGGTGGAAATGCACTATCAACTGGAATCGGGGGCTAATAGCGACATTGCCGATATTGCTAATAAAATCAATGCTGACATCATAGTTATGGGCACGCATGGGGCGGGCAATTCATTGGAAAAAGTTTGGGGTACTAACACTGCCAAAGTTATTCGTGATGCAAAATGTCCCGTTTTGGCTGTTCCGGTAGGTGCAGAATTCAGAAATGTAAAGGATATTGCATACGCAAGCGATTATGATAACAATGATCTGAATAACATTATGCAGTTGGTGTTTTTTGCAAAAGCCATCAATGCGAAGGTTCATTGTATTCATGTCAATAATATTCTCGACAGTCGCGATGAGCTCAAAGAGGCGGGCTTTAAATCAAAATTCGAAGAAATGTTTAAAGATTTGCAGCTTAGTTTTTCGGTACATAGCAGTACCTCTGTGGAAGAGGGGCTCGAAACATTTATTAGGGTGAACCATATGCACATGCTCTCGATGCTTACGCACAAAAGAACTGTTTGGGATCGTATGTTTGGAGAAAAAAGCATGACAAGGGAAATGGCTATGAGGATTAAAGTGCCAATTTTGGCATTTCATAATTGAAAATAATTAGCCTTGCTCCGTTTAGCTTTAGACAAACTTAAGCTATTGTAGTAAAAAATTGATCAAAATAAAATCCTTCCTTCGGGAACTTTTTTTAAAATCTCTGCAGTTTTATCGTCTTAACCAAATTTTAAGTTATGGACGAAAAATTAGTAAAGTGTTTTCACGTTTCACACATTTTTAACCGTGCCTCCATTCTCGAAAAAGGATTGCTTGCAAGCGACAGCAGTTCAAACTGGTACAAGAACAGACTTTGTGTTTCTGTCGATGAAAACTACCTGGGTTTCGATTATGTGGGTTACCAATGTGTCGATGTTTGGTCTTTTTATGTACCCGAGCGAAAGCTCAGTTATGACGAATTTGCCGATGCAAATTGTTTTATGTATGTACAGGAAAATATTCCGACGAGTCAATTGACCCTCGAATTCACCGAGTACTAAAAAAACTTCAAGGCTGTTGTGATGGCAGCCTTTATCTGACATTTAGCATTATTCCTGATTACCCAAAATTTCGAAAAGCTTACCGTGTACTATAAAATTTGGAATCTGATGACAAATGCCGATCATCCGTGTAAATCTGTCAAATTCGCCGAGGACGAAGTCCTATCCATGGTAAATTTTATTTCTCACCACAGATGTTTTTCAAACAGCGCGGATTGGGCAGATATTCGCAGATTTTAAGATCTTTCAGAGTTGATATTACAGATATCGACATAAATCTGCGTTAAGTTTTATTTCTTTTGCATAAGGACTATTCTTGCGCGACATGTTGTCGCAATTTTTATCTTGAAAATTAATTAAAGCAATTTTTATCTTGCCTAACGCGACAGAGTGTCTTATTTTTTGTCGCAATCTCAAATTCATAAATTTGTCCTGTTTAACGAATGCAATATTAAATATTCCGACAGGTAATAATTAAGTTATTTGCGATTGCTCATTCGCCAAAATGTCGCTTAAATGGCGAGCATTAGTGAAATAAAAAGCTTTCTATCTCGCCAAAATGGCGAGCGAGTGGCGAGTAAGGGGGGGGGTAAACAAAAATAATTTACCTTGCTCGCCAAAATGGCGAGTGAATGGCGAGTGAACGGAGAAGAACTATCATTATACAATTTCATACTTAGTGTATTTACCACCTCCAATTACTTTTATCAATTTTAAATCGACAAACTGTTTTATATATCGCTCAGCTGTCCTAGAGGATAGATTTGCAAGTTCAGCAAATTCAGATTTAGATAATTGTTTGTTGTTTCTAAAAAATTCTAACATAATTACTTCTTCATCACTTAGATTTTTAAAGATTCCTTTTTCGCTCAAATCTTTAAGGGCTTCAATCGTCCTCGCAAATGTTAAGGTTAAAAAAGGTTCTTTATACTTGAATTTAGGAATTGACATTCCATATTTTTTATTCAAGGATTTAAACGTTTTCATCCCAAATCCTTTTTCCTCTACATAATTCATCAAATTAAAAACATAGGTAATAATCGGATTTCTACTCAATGATGGTGCTTCAAAAGCGTTCAGCTCATCTAAAGTTATTGAAGGTAATGGCTTTCCTGGACTGGTTATAACTATCTTATTTTCATCAATTTTTATTTCGCATTTTGCGCCTTCGATTTCATAATCTCTATGTACTAAGGCGTTAAGAATGGCTTCACGAAGAACCTCAATAGGAAAATCAGGAACATCTTTTCTTTTGAAACTACTGGTATCTTTTGAAAGAGGTAAAACTTTTTTGAGCCACTCCTCAATTCGTTCCGGAAGAAGTACTAAGGCGCCTTCAAAATCTTTAGGTTCTATTTTTTCATTACCATATTGAACATGAGCTTTTAATACTGCATTTTTGAATTTTGTTCGTGGATTTTCGCCAAATAACAAAATACCATAACCAGTTGGAACAAATTGTTTTGTTTCACTACGCCACTCCATAGCACCAAAATCAGACAAGTATTCAAAAAAGGTTTGGTCAGTGGGTTTATAGTCTAAATTGGATTCAACAATAAATTTTTTCAACGCTGTTTCTGAAAATTTACTACTATCATAAGTAGGTATTGCAAACTCTATAGAATTTCGAAGGTCTTCTATTTTCGAGTTTTGTTTTCTTTCCAACGCTTGCTCTAAAAAAGCTTTGTTTTCTTCCCGTATTATTTGTCTGAATTCACTGTCGAACCATTTTACTTCTACACCGTGTAATTCTAAGTGCTTAACTCCCTTGCCATCAACAGTAGGATCTGGATCGGATATACCAACAAATACTTTTTTGATGCGTGCATTGGTTGTTCTACGACAACAAGGTACTTTGGGTGAATTGCGTTCAACACATGGCTCCAGCGTAGTGAAAAGTATACTGCCTTGTAAATTTTCTTTGGCTAATTTTCTTTCTAATAAAGTAAACTCTGCATGATCACCTTCTCTTAATTCACCACGATAGGCTGTTTCAATCCTGCCATCCGGAAACAACAATACTGCACCCACTTTTGGTGGTACTTTGCCATCGGGTCTTGGTTCATTTATGCTTTGGTTCATAACATCGATTGCAATCTGCATCAGCTCTCGATCTGAATATTTCTTTTTTGCCATAAGCATTCTTTTTTATACTTTATACTTCTTTATATTATCTTTCAGGGAATTAAACTTCTTTCCACTACTAATTTACATTTTGCTGAGGACCTCAAATTAATAGATTTGGCCTTTTTGCAGTAATTCTGTCATGAATAAAATGTATCAAACAATGAATAATCTTTCAGAATGATTTGGTCTATCAATTTCATATTTTCCTTTGCACTGAATTCCGGCCACCGGATTAAAATGAGCCACTTCATGCAGTTTTATCATGTCTGTACAGGCTTCATCCTCAATATTTCTGTTTGTCAGGTATTATACCTCTAACACCTCCTCTTGGTTGTTCAACATCGCCACTGTATCTAGGAATTAAGTGAATATGAACATGATTTACTGTTTGTCCTGCTTTCTCGCCCACATTAATTCCAACATTGAAACCATCAGAATTGAACTTAGATAAAACAATTTCTTTGACCTTGTTCAACATAAACATGCAAGCAGCTTGTTCTCTGAAAGTTAAGTCGAAATAATTTTCACAATGCCTTTTTGGAATGATTAAAGCGTGTCCATCACTCACAGGAAACTTATCATAAATAGCATACGCCGTTGCTGATTCAACTATTAATTCTCTACCTGAATCTGGATTGCAAAAGGGGCAATTGTTAGGAGCTTTATCAATCTGATTATAATGTTGATATTCATAAATCTCGCAATTTTCATTTTTGAATAATGATTTTGTATTGAGAATCACATTGCATTGATAGGTTTTTATTTGATGGATTTTATGCATCCTGAATCCTTCATACTGTAAATCTCGTCTAACAGCAATATATACTTTCCCAGTTGGTTTTATCAATTGTGACAATTCCATTAAAACAGTTGCTTGTTCTTCTGGCATCAGCACATTCAAAACATAGAAGCAAATAATGGTGTCAAATTTTTTATCAGGATATTCTGGAAAGTAATATTTATCGTAACCCTCGATTTTAATTCCTTTATTTTGAAGCAATTTTACATCACTTCCATATCCACAACCAAAATCCAAAACCTCACCGACCAATAAATTCTGATTAACGAGCGTTTTGGCTGGAAAAGAAAGTGTTTCTCTTTCCTTTGCAGTTAAATGACTATTGGCGTTTGATTTCAAATTTTCCATCCCTCAAAACCTCTATTTTCAATTAAATAATTACAACTGTTTTGCAATTGTGTAATGCCAATATTTTTCCAGGAATCAAATGAATGATTTCCTAATAGTGCTACTTGAATCTCTTTTTGGAATCGCTTGGATTGACTTTCAAATATGATTTCCCAATAATCAAGAATAAGATTTTTTTGCCTGTCAATAATTTCTGGTGTTGGTATTTTATCTCGCTTTTGATTGTTAATTTTTGAATCTGAAGGAAGCAGGTTCCAAAGGTCGTTGTTTTTCCAAACTGAAAAAGGAATTAAATGGTCAATGTCATAGTTTGATATTTTACTGCCTGTCCAAACACAATAAATATTACCCACTTTTTGAAGAATATCTTTATACAATTTTTTCGATTCCTGAATATCTCGTGTAGTGATTGGACTTTTTAATGTCTCATTTAAGACTTTATGAATTGAAAGATTATTTGCAGAAGCATTCACTGAAAATTCAGCCCATTTAAACAGAATAGAATCTTTCCCATTGATGAAACTACCTAAAATCTTAAATGCTTCATAGTATTCAAAAGGAATTGAAAATGTTCCAAATTCATTGATTAAGGTTTCAATGTCTATTGTTGATTTTCTTCTTATTGTTTGGTTTTCATAATTGAAAATGGAATAAAAGTCGTTTGTGATAGAACGTCCAATATATTTCATTGGCATTCTGGTAATTGTGTCTCTAAGTTTTTTTGCTAGTTCAAAAAAATCACTCTGTAAATCTTCTGGTATTCCTTTATTTTTTAAGTCATTATAAAAGGCTGAAAAACCCCCACGAGTTTCATAATCAAAAATAATTTTACTTAGTTGGTTGCTGAAAGCTAAATT
>CANETR010000039.1 GCA_947441325.1 Saprospiraceae bacterium | reverse complement strand
TGACCACTTTGTTTTTAAAGGGTTATTTATTTTTGTATTTAAAATACCTGTATTAAGGTTATTATTTTTGTATGTTGTCCAATTTAAAAATATCATACCTACATTTTTAAAAATTTGTAAAAATATTTTTTTTCCAAACAGATAATTTCAATAAAATAAAACTCATGATCCTTATATTTTTTTTTATCTAAGAAAATTGATTTACCATTAAAACAATTAAAATTATCAATTTTTCTTGCTAGTTCATCATAAATATTTAGTTCAATAATGTTTTCTATATTTTTAATAAAAATATAATCAGAAGAAGGATTAGGATAAATAAAAGGTTCATCAGCATTTGTAATTTCATCGACAGCAGTATTGGGTAAAATTCTTAAACAATAATCTTCTGTTTCACCATTCTGATATTGTGTACATAGTGTTGGATATGTTGACCATTGTAGTGCAACACGCATACGGGTTACACCCGGGCTTGCATTGGCGGGAATATTAATAAGACCAGAAATACTGTCAGTAAAATTTAATATTCCTTCGTAGACTTTTTCATCTGAATCGTTAAAATCATTATCTCTATTAAGGTCTATCCAAATTCTTACGGATTCCTGAAAATTATTTCCCTGTTCAATAGAGAAATCTATTGTTTCACCCGCAGAAAGGGTTTGAATAATGCTATCGAATAATTCATATCCAGCGCTTTTTCCTGAAATGTTCCTGTAATCTGAAAATCTAAAAGATTCAATCCAATCAAAATCTGTTATTGTACCTGACATAGAACAATAGGGCGTTTGTCCACAACTATTGCAACCTGATGTAGAAAAAATAAAAAAATTAGAGTAAGCACTAAGGGTGTCTCCACAATCTGAGCGAACTTGCAATTCATATATTGAACAGGGACTGAGATTTATAAATTGATAGTTGTTATTATTTGTGTTGCTAAAATTCCATGCTGTTTGACCATAAGTTCGCCAACGCAGATTATAAGAAGAATTGATTAAAGGTCCATTCCAACTAATCTGTGCGGAAAAATCTGTAGCATTATTTTGGAATATTTCTGCTGGTACACTACAACAGCTTTGCGTTTGAAAAATTATACGTTCACTGTTACCAATTGAGCCATTACAAAAACCACTGACAAAAACTTCATATTCCTTACATCTCGAAAGATTATTAAATACAAAGGAATATTGATCCGTAATAATTGAATCTATCCAATTTTGTGTGTTTTTATATCGTATTCTTAAACAGGCGCTGTCCTGACCAGCAGCCCAATCTATAAGTACATTGGAATCCGTTAGTGAATAGATATTTAAACCATAAGGCGCAAAACAACTATCGAGCGGACAGGCATTTTGAATCTCCACCAAAGTATTATACATATTTAATTGTCCACCACTTAGGGTTGATCCATTCAAGATAGAATTAGGACGAACACCATTAATGATTGCCTCTTTCATCCACAATGCAGCCTGATTTGGATAAAGTCTAGACAGGCTCATAAATTCACCACAGGCAGCTGCATAAGCAAGTGCAACAGTTCCAGATACATGAGGTGTTGCAGCAGATGTACCTCCAAAACTTGCATAATTATTAAAATTTAAAGTAAAAACACCATCTCCAAAAGCACCTAAATCGATGTTCTGTTGACCAAAACCGCCATTTCGGGTACCAAAACGATTAAGGTTTGTTACGCCAATAAGATAATCACTCGGGCAAGTTGTGGGTAAATCGCCCTGTATATCTACATTTACATTATTGTTAGTTGTAGAAGCAACATTAAGAATCCCATATTTTCCCAAGCTATCATAAAATGAACACCAAATTGGCGCCTGAGCAGGAAATGCATTATCAACTCCCCAGGAGGCATTTGTCACAACTACAAAGGAACCCTCTCTACCATTGGTTTCATTATACTTTTTCCTTTGTGTGAGTGCATAACCATAAGAAGCTAAGACATTAGCCTCTGTTGTATTAAAATTATTACGAATAAGCATGAGTTTAACCTTCCAATTTACTCCGCTAACTCCTATATTATTATTTCCAACGGCTCCTATAATACCAGAAACAGCAGTTCCATGAGGTCCGGCACCATTCAGGTTGACATTATCATCCAAGGTATTTGTATTCCAACCAAGGTAATCGTCTATGTATCCGTTGTTATCATCATCAAGATTGTTGTTGGGTATCTCGCGCCAATTTGTCCAAATGTTTTGTTGTAAATCGGGATGATTTATATTGGCACCATCATCAATGACAGCTACAACAATGGTATCATTGGCTACAGTAAGTCCACCTGTAGATAAATCCCAAGCCTGATCTGCATCTAGGTCCATACCGATTGTTCCGCCACCTTGCCCTGTATTGACATATTGCCATTGGGTAGGAAATTGTGGATCATTAGGGATGGTTGAGCGTAAACTAAGCTTATGATTTATTTGTACTAATTTTATATCTTTATCATTATCAATGTAATTTAAAAAATCTAGCTCCGAAATATTTTTATCAAACTCCAAAATATAATAATTCATATTTGGAATTAGTTTTTCCGATATTTTTAGATGAGTTGGTAGTGTTTCAATTATAGAATATTTCTGAATAAAAGAACGAATATCAGCCTTATGTTTAAACTCAACTATTAGTTGTCCTTTTTCATACATTTGAGCGTATGAATTACAAATGGAAAATAATGCAATTAAAAAGACTATCAATTTCATTGTATATAATTCTGATGACAATAATAACGAAAAAACCCATCAAATTGATGGGTTAAAGGGAAGAAAAGTGTAATTTTGTTATATCTAGAAAATATTAAATAGTTCTGAAAGACTATGAATAATTAAATCGGGTGAAGCAGTTGACAACTGATCCTTATTATGTGCACCCGTTAGAACTCCAATGTTTAATGCGCAACCTGCATTTTTTCCTTCCTGTATATCAATTATACTATCGCCTACTTTTGCAATCTCATTAGCATTTTTTATTGAAAACATGTCTCTTGCTAAGAATATCATATCAGGGGCTGGTCTTGCATTTGTTACCTGAGAGGCGGTAATAAGCGCATCAATTTCATTACCGATAGTCCAATTTAACTTTTCTAATATTTTATTTGCAGTTTCTTGATTATAACCTGTATTTAAAATAACTTTAATATTCTTATCTTTTAGATGTTGAAACAATTCAAGGGCATAAGGTTGTGCTTTAAATTCAAGATTATTATATTCCCTATTGAGTAGTTTTAAAAACAAACTGTAGATTTCATTTAGTGGATAGGAATGTATATTAGCCTGATTCATAATATCTTTTAGTGCCTGCAATTTTTCTTTTCCAGCACCGTGATCTAATACAAATTGATAACTGATATCGAAACCTGAAATTTTAATTGATTTATGCAAGGTTTTATATACAACATTGTCTTCATCAACAGTTGTACCTGCCATATCGAGGACGACCATTTTAATATTCATAAGTTCTAATTTAAGAAGCAAATATTTTATTGATATTTTCAAAAGCATAACCAGGACTAGCAGTCATTCCTTTTCCCCCTATTCCCGTAATTATGTGAACTTTGTTGTCAATGATTTTATAGTAAATATCATTTTCTTTACATTGCGAATAAACACCTAACCATTGATTGTCAATATTCCAATGTTCAAGGTGCATAATTTTTTTGGCTTCTTGTAAAAAGTATTCACTTATTGAATCCCTTAGGTAGAAATCTATCCCATCTTTTTGATTAACATCTGCATATTCGTGAGAATCTCCTAAAATAATACTGCCATCTGACTCCTGTTTGAAAAGTATATGAACTCCCCATTGTTTCCAGAAGCTATTTTTTTCTTCTTTATCTTTTATTGTTCTAAATGAAGGACAATCATAAAAACTTTCGTAACGCTTGATTGTAAGACCTGTAAGAATATTTCCGGGTATTTTAATTTCGCTTTGGGGTTTTAAACGTAACATTTGGAGTTTTACCAGTTCAATGTCACTTTCGTAAAATTCTTTAAAATATAACTGTTCAAATTCTGCGCCTGAGCATACGATACTAATTGAAGCTTTATAACTATTATTTAAACTGTCAATTATTAGACATGAATCTGAAGTGCTATCAATTTCTTTAATGAGTGTATTTGGAAAAAAACTAAAATTTTGATTCAATTTTAAATATTCGAGCACTCTATGAATCATAATAGTAGGATCTACAGATAATTCATCAGGAAAAAATAGCCCCGCTTTACAGTAATCATGATTCAAATTAGGATATTTCTCAATACAAGCTTCCTTTGTGAGTAAGACAGAATTATAATCATTCACTTTATTAATGGCCTGAAGTTCTTCAATTAGTTGAATTTCTTCCTCATTGGAAGCTATATAAATACTACCATTTTGTTTAACACCAATATCTAATTTAAATTGAATATTTTTATAAATTTCTAAACTCTTCCTTCCATATAATTGCCATTTGGTATTCATTCCTGAAGGTACAACCTGTCCAAAATTTCGAACAGTAGATGATTGTGCCTTTTGATGTCTTTCGAAAAGTGCAACTTTTAAGCCTTTATTTAAGGCATGAAGCGCATGAGAAATACCTAATATACCAGCACCTATTATGGCTAAATCATATTTTACATCTTTCATAAATGAGTTGATACGGAAGATTTTTTATTAAAATAAAACATTGCTAATAAAACAGCAATAATACCAAATGCAGATACAATATAACTTAAAAGAATAAAAAACTGTGCCCAGTTGGTTGAAAAACCAGAAAATTCTTTGAGAATCAAAATAAAACAGCTTGCCAAATAACCTACAAAATCTGATAAATAAATTAAGAAACCAACATTGCCTGCAATTTTAAAAGTTGCAATAAAGCGCTCAAAATATAAGCTTTGAAAAACGATATAAGCAGAGTACAATCCAATGCCATGTAAAATAACTAATGTGAATGTATCTGCTATTTTATATTGAATAAATAAGGCAGAAATAAACATTAAAGAAATACCTAATAACATGATCAGATGAATTATAAAAAATGCTTTTTTGTTTTTTTGAACAAAAACAAGCATTGATAGTAACAAAAGAACAGTTATGCCTACGATAGTTTCAGTCTGAGTATAAATCGATATGTTTGTAGATAACCCAATAGACTTAAATATTTCTACCAGAAAGTTGTCTTTAATGTCTCTACATACTGTCAATAACATGTTAGCCATGAGTATTGCTATGAGACCTGGAGCATATGAAATAAATAGTGACTTTCTTTTTTCTGCATTAAGACTAATTCTGGGTGATCTTGATACTATATCTTCTTCAGTGGGTTTTGGTATTTTTTCAAGCATCCAAACACACAAGATTATAAGTGGTAAGAAAATAGTTCCAACAACAAAAGGCATCCAAAATTCTGTTATTTTCCAACTTTCTATAAAATAACGTCCCATAGATTTTACAAAACCAGAGCTTACAATAAAGCTTATACTTAAAAATGTAGCAAGAATATCTGTTACTTTTCTACCTTCTATATATGAAAAAACAATGCCCCATATAAAACCCAAGGGAAGTCCATTAAAAAATATCCAAAGAAAATTATAAGGAAAAGGTGTTATTGCAAACAGTAAAAGCGCAATATTTGATATAGCAATTAGAATCAAAATAGAAAGCGCTCTATTTTTATGTTTTAATTCAGAAATTACTTTTATTCCAATAAATTTAGCACTCAAATACCCTATTACCTGGGTTATAATAATTAATACTTTATAATTAATTCCAAATAATAAGTAATCATCAAAAGTAGCTGCAGTTAGCGGCTTACGGAAAGCATACATACAAGAATAGGTTGCAAAACTTGCAATCATTGCCCATAAGATATTGATTATATTATCCCTATTCATATTTACAAAGTAAAGGGATAATTGTGTACTCTCTGTTAATAGAAATTAATTCAATATTAACTTTATTTACATAATTTTTTCAAATCTAAAATAGAAAATTATACTTTATGAGCAGCGACTGTATAAAAGAAATTCCGCGACCAGTTGATTCGTAGCCATTTATACCTGTATTTATATCATTGTCATTGTTTTTTTGTATCAAAACATCGTAATCGTAAAATACTGAAGCAGCTATTGAGATAGAAAGTCCTTTGTAAATATAAAAATCTGTATTAACCAAGAATTCAAGATCTATAAATTGAGGTTTATTTAAGTAATCAGAAAAAAGTGTAAGAGAACTCAATAAGGCTATTCTTTCTTTCCCTTTTGAATCTTTAAGAAACTTTTGCTGATAAAGAAGTTTAAGCGTTGCCCCAAACTGAAGACTGTTTTTTGAATAAAGTATGCCATCACTTGTAAATCCAGAGGGTTTCACATGCCATTTATTAATAAATGCAGCTCTATCGGTCCCTCCAAATGGTGTACCATGTAGGCTTTGAGTTTTATCGGCATTAGATAATCTTGCAATTGAATCATCTGTTACAAAAATAGTTTTGTAAGATGCCGGTGATAATAAGAGCGTAAAATTATCGTTGGGCTTGTAACTAAGTCCAGGAGAAACAACAAGGGTGGCTGGTGATAAAAACTTTGATAGCGAATGAGTAATTGGCGTATTATTATAAGAAAGAAAATTACCTTCGAAAGTAGGTGTAGTTTGTGTTAAAAAGGAAATATCTAAAGCATAACCAAGTTTACTATCTTTTTTAATTAGATAATTAAACAGGGATGTTAATCGGATTTCATCAAATGTTTTTTGAAAGGGTTTATTTCCTCTACCAAGTTTTTGAACAGCGAAATTGATGTTTAAAGTGCTTTTCCATGTGAATCTTTCATTTTTATACAAGGCTCCTAATATAGAATTTGCACCAAAAGCTATTTTATTCTCACCAGCACCTAATTTTGGATTTATGAGCAACATTTGTGCAAAATCTAATCCAACTGAGGCATTAAATTTCCAATTATCATTTATTTTAAGTGAATCAGATTGAGCATTTGAATAACTAGCAAAGCTCATCATAAAAATTAGACAAAATAAATATCTCAAATTCCTAATTGTAATTTTGAACAGTAAACTACTTACTGTCATACAAAAATGAAGAGATTAAATTATGATAGATATAAGCAATATCATTTTTTAAAATGATCTTTATTATGGTTTATTAACAATAAAAAGCTTAGCAGCTTCTGATGCCAGTAATAGGTAATTTTGAGTAATAAATACCTTATTAAAATCGCTTTCTGGAAGGTTTGTTACTGGTTTCCAAGTTTCTGCGCCGTTTTCACTAATCCAGAAAAGACCCTTTTTACCACATACAGCACCATAATCTTTGTTAATAAAACTAATGTCTGTGAAACGATTGTTATTATTGAAAAAAGTATTACTTCCTTTAATTTTATTCCAGGTCAAGCCTGCATCAGTAGTATTATACATTGAACCATAATCTCCAATTACGAATCCATATAAAGAATCGGAGAAAGAAACAGCTTTAAAAAAATCACCCCTACTATTATCAGGTATCCAATTTTGACCTCTATTGTTCGACCTTAATATTACTCCATAACCCACTGCAATTATTGTAGAATCATTCAGGATTTGAATGTCTGTCAATTCATGCTGAAGGGTGTCTGCATCGACGATGGAAGTATTTGTACCAGTCACAACTTTATTCACAATGCCCTTACCAAAATTTTCACCGCCAACCAGTAAACCAGTTTGGTCACTAAAAAAATCGGCAGCTGAGAAAAAATCCCAACCCGGCATGATAAGTGACGACCAATTTTGTCCATTATCATCGGTCCATTGTAGGGTATTACCAATTGATATGGCGTAAACCCTGTTATTTTTTATACGTAGTGATTTGATTTCATGATCATAATCCAATACCTTATTCCATGTGGAGCCAAAATCTGGACTGTAAAAAACAGCTCCCCTTCCGAATCTTTTTCCGGCAGCCACCCATATGATACTGTCGTTTTCAACATAAACATCATTTAAATCCAAATCTGTAGGCAATTGGATCTCAGTAAAATTGAGTTCAATTGATTTTTCCTTTATACAGGAAAAGAGAAAAATAGTAGCAAATGAAAGGAATACTAATTTCCACATATTAGAAACCATATTTGTCAATCAAATAAATTAAAGATGCTATACCTGCGGCTCCTAGTTCCAGTTCTCTTTTGTGAACAGATTCAAAAACATCATTTACTGTATGATGAAAATCGAAATAGCGTTGTGAATCGGGTCTATAGCCAAATAAAACAACATTCTGATTTTTTAAGGGGCCAATATCAGCACCTGAACCGCCCGTAACTAATTCATAAAAACCATAAGGAGCCAGAATTTCTCTAAATTTTTGAGTCTTTGCATAAGCGTCTTTCAAAATTTCAGGTACTGCATCCATACCAAATCCACGTGGCGTATGTCCTCCCCCGTCCGATTCAATGGCAGCTACATGAATTTCTCCCTTATTTTTAGCTTCATCGGCATAGGTACTGCCACCTTTAAGACCATTTTCTTCATTGGCAAATAATACACAACGTATTGTGTGTCGGGGTTTGATACCAAGACGTTTGAAAGCATGTAAGACTTCCATCGATTGTACACAGCCAGCACCATCATCGTGTGCGCCTTCTCCTAAGTCCCATGAATCGATATGACCACCAACGAGAATTATTTTATCGAGAAATTCAGAACCTTTTATTTCTCCAATTACATTGTAAGTAAGTTGGTCCTTATGTTTTTTACAATCGAGGCGGATATAAACTTTTAGTTGCTTTTCTTTACTGAGAAGAGCACTCAATCGTTCAGCACTTTGAATGCCCAAACCTAAGGCAGGAATTGGTTGAATCTCATCGAAAATAGTAACACCTGAATGTGGAATATCATCTGCTTTTAATGTAAGTGAACGTACTAATGCGCCTACGGCACCTTTTTCAGCAGCTTTTCGAGGACCTGCAGTGCGTTGATGTCCCGCTTCTCCATAGGCTGAAAAGGTACTTACTTTAGTTGGATCCATAGGGGCGTTAAAAAATACAATCTTGCCTTTAACCTTAGCTGCATCCATTTTTTCTAATTCAGAAACGGATTTAACTTCAATTACTTCAGCAGAAATGCCTGCTATATCGGTAGCAGCTGAATAACCTAAAGCACAAGCCGAAAGATTGATATCTCCGGCAATTTGTGAATTGATTATTCGGCATTCAGAAATATTACCTCTTGTCCAATAGGGAACTTTAACAGCTTGCAGCCAAACCTTGTCACAACCCATAGTATCGAGCATCTGACGGGTATATTCTACAGCTGCAGCACCTGCAGGAGAGCCTGCAATACGATGACCTATATTTTTACACAAATAATGTAGCCAATTATAAGCTGAACTTTTTGTAAGTACATTATCAAAAATATCCCCTACTTTTTCAACATCTTCATCATTTTGTGCCTGAAGGGTATTTGAAAACGAAATTGCTACTAAAAAGATGAACAAGAAAATATTAAGGCGCATGGTTTATTTTAATTATAAATATAAAAATATGGTTGGTCTTTTATCCAAATTTGGAAGTTCGTCATTTTTCCAAGCAAAAACAGTTTTAGTTTTAATAAACTGTGTGGGTAAGGTCAAATCGCTTGCAACACAGAGTAGGATGTCGGGACTAAGATGCTTCAAAAGATCAGATAAGAAAGCATTGTTTCTGTAAGGTGTTTCTATAAAAATCTGAGTTTGATGTTGTCTTTTGGCAAGCTGCTCCAATTGCTGAATTCTTTTTCCGCGCTCTGGCATTTTGATTG
>CANETR010000038.1 GCA_947441325.1 Saprospiraceae bacterium | reverse complement strand
GTCCGCGAAGCTGCAAAGCTTTTGGGTGCAACCCCTCTGAACCGTCCGGAAGACATTGAATTTGACCCGATTACCGGAAATGTATTGGTTACTTTGACCAATAATATTCCCAAAGCTGATTTTGTTGGTTCAATCCTGAAGATAGAGGAGGAGAGTAGCGATAAAACCGGGAAAAGTTTTAAATCTGATACTTTTTTGGCTGGTGGACCCGAAATGGGTTTTGCCTTTCCCGATAATATGGCTTTCGACCCCAAAGGAAACCTCTGGTTTACTTCCGATATGTCAGGCTCTATGATGAACAAAAACGAGCATTATAAGGCATTCGGCAACAATGGACTTTTTGTTTTTAATGCTAAAGAAGATGTTGTGGTACAAGTAGCCTCAGCACCGATGGATGCAGAATTTACCGGACCATTTTTTAGTCCTGATGGCAAAACTTTATTCTTGAGTGTACAACATCCTGGCGAAACCAGTAAATCGCTCGATTCATTGAACAGTCATTGGCCCGATGGCGGAAACTCAATTCCGAGGTCAGCTGTAATTGTTATCAGTGGTGAGGCCTTGGATAAGTTGATGGCAATGTAAGAGGAAAGAGGAAAGATTTTTTAGGAGCCAGTAGCCAGTAGCCAGAACTTTAGGAGCCAGGTGCGATTATTGTGTATCCTCGATGTTTAAATCGGAGAACTTGTTAATTTTTTTGACAAAATGTTGAAAAACAACACTCTTATTGTAAATTCCTTTTTTGTTTAAACTTGGATTCTTGTCAAAAGCAAGCGCTTTGATGATTTTTTTATTGGCATTACGTTTTTTCCAGTCACGACCCATACCTGCGAAAAAATGCCAATGCGCTTTGATAATTGCTCCTATATGGCTGAATTTACCTTTTGCCAGAAACATCATTGCTGCAACTCCATCGAGTAAAAGCCTGATAAAAACAGATGAAATGGCCGATGAAGCGCTTTCTTTATTTTTGAGTAAGGTGCTCAGGCTGTTTCGGAAATTAAGGTACACTTTTTTAGGGCTTTCAGCTTGTAAGGTTCCGCCACCTACATGCCAGACTGTTGATTCGGGGCAAAACATGATTTTATAATTTGCCTTTTTTAGCCTCCAGCAGAGGTCAATTTCTTCCATGTGTGCAAAGTAATCGGCATCGAAACCACCAATTTCATTAAAGAGCTCAGTTCTGACAAAAAAGGCTGCCCCGCTGGCCCAAAAAATTTCGCTTTTATCATTGTATTGACCCAGATCTTCTTCCAATTTTCCAAAAATTCTACCACGGCAAAAAGGGTAGCCGTATTTATCCATCCAACCGCCTGCTGCGCCAGCGTATTCAAATAGACTTTTTTGACTTTGCATGAGCACTTTTGGCATTGCTGCAGCAATTTGAGGGTCAGTCTCCATCATTTCTATGATTGGTTCAATCCAGGACGGACTCACCTCAACATCGGAGTTTAATAAGATGGCATATTCGCATTTTATCTCTGCCATAGCAAGATTATAGCCTTTTGCAAAGCCATAATTTTCGGGTAATTCAATCAGGTATTTTTTGCCAGCACTTGCTTCTGCTGCATTGTATATTTCGAAACCACTTTTTAACAGAAATTCTCTGGAATCATCCGTTGAATGATTGTCTGCAACGATTATCTGTAAATGCTCATAGGTAGATGAGTAAACAGAGGGTAAAAAATCTTCGAGAAATTTTTTGCCATTCCAATTTAGAATAACTACTGCAACGCTACTTTGCTCTTTCAAAGAATTATAGTTTAAATAGTTTTTTCAATACTATCCAGGATGTTTTTTGCTGCATACATATCTTTTTCAAGTTGTGCACTTAGGTCTGTAAGACTATCAAACTTGATATCGGCACGAATATAATCTATAAACTCAACACTGATTTTGTGATCATAAATGTCATCAGAAAAGTCGAAAATGTTTACTTCAATTGTTTTTCCTAAATCGGTATCGATGCTTGGTCTACTGCCAATATAAAGCATACCATTATAAGATTGCCCTACACAGCTAACCTTTACGGCATAAATGCCATCTTCAGGAATTAATTTTTCAGTATCTATCAATTTTATATTTGCGGTAGGGAAACCCAGTTTTCTGCCTAAATGTAGCCCATGTACTACGGTTCCTGATAAATTATAGTGGTATCCAAGCATTTTGGCAGCCAATGCTACATTGCCGTTCAGGAGTGCATTTCTTATTTTAGTTGAACTAACAGCAATGCCATCAACTTCTTGTTTAGAGATCTCGAGAAGCTGATAGTTATATTTTAACTGATATTTTTTGAGATACTCAATATCTCCGCTTCTCCCTTTTCCGAATCGGTGATCATAGCCAATCACAATTTGAGCAGGGTGGAAATATTTTACCAAAAAGCTTTCAATATAGTCTTCGGGACTTTGTTCGGAAAATTCTTTTGTAAATGGAACAACAACCAAATTATCCAATCCACTTGATTCAAGCAGTTTTGCTTTTTCTTCCAAAGCGCAAAGTAATTTCAGGTCTGAATGAGCACCCTTCTGTTCAGCAAGGGCAATACGAGGGTGAGGATAAAAAGTTATTAGTACAGTTTCCCCATTCAGCTTTTTGGCTTCATGCAGCATTTCTTCTATGATGTGCCTGTGTCCGGGGTGTACACCGTCGAAAGATCCTATGGTAAGAACAGCATTTTTAAATGTCGGTAACTGTTCTAGCTCGCGGTAAATTTTCATTAAAAAAAAGCGCTATTTAGCGTGAATTGGTCTTTTCTTTTGTCTCAGACTTTTTAGTCTGATTTTTAGCAGTGCTATTGCTTTTTTCCTTGTTATCAGCTGATGCTTTCTCATCAGTTTTTTCTTTCAGTTCAGGAAGCGGACGTTTTTTTGGATAAGGCCTAACACCAGCACCAAATACCCAACCACTGCGGCCATCTTTGGTTTTTACCTTTATCCAGGGTTCAGTTGCTGAATATTCTGGAGTAATTTTAATAGTTTGTTCATTTTTGTATTCTCCCATGTCAGTAATTTCCTCCCCATAAACCAGAAATTTTACAGTGGCGCTGTCTTTGTGAGGAGCGCGTCGCATGCGCAGACTATCCATACTCACATACAAGCTTCTGCGAAGTGCATCCGATTTTGGATCTTCAACAGTAGATGCTGAAGTATTAGTAATTTCAGTGCTATTTTTTTTGTCAGATTTTTTGTCACTACTACATTTTGACAAACCATACATTAAGGCTGCCAAAATCAAGAGACCTATACTTATCATTTCTACGGGACGCAAAGCACTCAGAAAGGGAATTTTGTTATTGCTATTCCGATTGGTATTATTGTTTGAGTTTTTCATAGAAGTATGTTTGACTTAGAAACGAATCAATCCACAGTTCAAAGATAAGTTAAATTTCCAATAAATTCCGAAAACTAATTTTTAAGCATTTTCATTGCAGTCAAAATTCTTTCTCTGTCTGCTTTTTTTAATGATTGAACGACGAGTAAATAAGAATCATCAATCATCTCTGTCAACAACTTGTTTGATATTCGCCCTTCGAAATTTACAGTATTCCAATGTTTTTTATTCATGTGATAGCCTGCCTGAACCTCATCGTATTCGGCCCTCAGCTCAATTGCTTTTTCAGGGTCTGATTTAAGGTTCACACTGAATTCCGCAGAGGCAAGATCTGTCAATGCAAATATTTTTCCACAGACTTTGAAAGCAAGTGTGTTTTCATCAAAGGGCAGGCATTCTTCTGTTTCGGGCTTAGAAAGACAGTAGTCTCTGAAATTTTCGATATCCATTAAAAATAAATTTAAAAATTAAGGCTGCTCAGTAAGAACAGCCTATATAAAATTAGAATTGTAATTATTTTAGTTCGGGTAGATCTTTAATTACATCACCAAAAGATAATACTTTTTCACCCTTACTACTTTCGTCAAATTTTATGGTATAACGTCCCATTTTTGAATTGACTTTAGTGATTTTTCCTTTTGACATTGTGCCAACCCAAGGAGCCCAAACGGAATCACCAACCTTGTAGTTAGTTTTCAATGGTATAGCAATACAATCAGACTTTTTGACAGCGGTAAAATTTACAAAAATTGTACCCAGTACCATGTCTTCAACCGAATTAAAAACATTCATATGTTTCCATGTCCCATTTTCCTTCACGGCACAAGCAGTACCAGGATCAAATTCTTTTGAAATAAGCATAAATTCATTCTCTTTTAATGCATATTCATATTGACCAATACCTGTTTTGCCATCTTCAGCCTTGGCCGGATTATCCCATGCAAGTCCAATGAAACTTGCCTTTGGTGCTTTGGGGTTTGATGCATCTGTTATGATTGCTCGCGTAAGGTTTACTGCCCATTTTCCCGCAACGATGTCACCAACCTTAACGTTTTGACCCTTTGGAATGACAATAATTCCAGAATTTGGTACGGGATATGAGTCTACAAATTTAATAGTTGATTGCTTGTTTCCAGAAGATTCAAGGCTTGCAAATAAGAATTGTGTGCTAAAGCTTGTTTTGCCTTCTTTGACGTCATTGTCAACAAGTTTCATGTTTATGGCAAAGACATTGTCGCCTTTTGTTGCATTTAGTTGTTCAACAACAGGATATTCAAAAGGGAATTTACCTGTTTCTTGACTAATCTGTTTAGATTTTTCGTCGCTAGACAAATTATTTTGTGCGTTAGTTTCAGCATTGTTTTCTTTTTTATCTTCTTTCTTTTCAGAGCAAGACAATGTTATAGAAACCAATGCAATTGATAAAATAAGTTTAATGTTTTTCATTGCTGTATTTAGGTTTTGTATTTAAGATACAAAGTTATTAAATAGGAATAAAATATGCAACATTTTACTTTACCACTGCGCAGTTGCCCAAATCCAGGCAGTTTTTGATTCAAGGTATTTTACAATAGTCTTATATCTTTTTAATTGAGCTTCAACGAATTGAACTTCGCGGGTGTTTACAATTAAAAGATCGGATTCGCCTTGGGCGAATTTAAGTCTTTCAGCCTCAATCAATGAGCTATAATTAAATATCATAAGATTTAGCCTTTCTGACTGATCTGCATAGGTTTCTACCGAATTGAAATAGGTTTTAATTTTGGAAGAGATTTCCTGTCCTTTGAAATTTATTTTAAACCCTGTTTCCTGCTGCTTGATGCGATTTAAAGCTAAATCGGCCCTTTCTTTTCTTATCAGAATGGGATATTGAAGTTTAAAACCCAATTTATACTGTTCGGTGAATGCACCGATGCCTGTTCCTTGAAAAAATGCGACATGATTGTTTGCCAATAAGTTGTATTTAACTTCAGCCTTTGGTAATAATTTTGTGTTCTTAAGTCTTTCTTCCAATTCCAATGCCTGCAATTCATAGTTATATAAAAGCATATCGGGATGTTGGTTAATGTTCTGCAGCCATTTTTCTAACTCAGTACTATCAATTTTTTCAATTAAGAGTGAATCGAGCAGTTGTGGTACTGTTTCATCTGTCAGCTGCACAGCCAGGCTGTCGTTCATCCAAAGATAATTTTCGGCCTGCCAACGAGCTTTTCTTAGGCTCAACAATGCATCATTCAGTTGGATTTCGAAATCTTGAATGAGAATATAAGATTTTAAGGTATCTACTGCAGGCAAATCGCCTTGCTCGTAAGAACTTTTGATGATATTGAACTGACCTTTTGCTAAATCCAAGGCCCTTTGCCAGGCAAGACTGCTATTGTAAGCAAGCGTCCAATCCCAATAATGTTTTGCAGCCTCGAATAATAGATTATTCACCGATGACCTAATCTCAGATTTAGCAGCTTTCTGCATCAATTTTGCCTGTCGCAAAGCTGTTTGACGTTCATTATTCCAAAGTCCTTGTCCAATAGGTAAAGCGAATCCCAGAAAAGCCTGTCCGGCGTCGGGCAACTTATCGGCATCATTTAGGTAAAAACCATCGGCGTACTGATAACCGCTGATGACATCAATCCCTGTTATTGTTGGAATGCGAAGGTAAGCATCGAAAATGTTGTAATAATTTTTGCCGTCGAATTGTTTGTATGCCCAATTGCTGTTCAGTTCAGGGTCCATGCTACCACGAGCATACATTTCCTGTAGTTTGGCTTTCTGCTCGGCCAGATTTATTTGTTTTGCTATCGGATGCTTGTTTATTACCTGTTCAATATAGCTTTCATAACTAATGGTCTTTGTTTGGGCAAAAATTAAATTACCCAAGCAAAGACAAAAAGCGGTATAGATTATTCTATTTTTAAACATCCCAGATGTGAAATTATTTGTAAGATTATTTCGCCAATGATTTGATAGCGGCTTTCATTTTAGGGCCATGTGCTTTTGATTCGTCATAAAAATCAGGTGGGAATCCGTTTAGCTGACGCCATACTTCATACCACAACGGCACATCGTTCAGTATAATTCTACCATCTGCTCCTGAACCAACACGCAATCCCTTTGGCCATTCTTTGTGAATATAGTTGGTGTCCGGTTCGATGAAAACTCTGAATAAATTATTTTCATCAGTCACATTATCCAGGGCATATATATGCCCGCTAAATGTGCCTACAGAGCCATCGGGCCATCCCGAAAACACAAAGGCGGGCCAGCCGTCAAAGGTAAATATTACCGGTTGTCCTACCCTCAAAAGTGGGTAATCCATAGGTCTAATGTACATTTCAACAGCCAAAAGAGCATTAGAAGGCATAATACTCATAATTTCTTCTCCGTCCTTTACAATTTCACCTAAACCTTTTTTGTAAATCTTTGATACAATACCATCCTGAGGTGCAGTTATGTAGTAAAACTGATTTCTGCTTTCGTAATTTGTTTGTTCATTTTTTAATTTTGAAACAGAACCTTCGGCATCATAAATTGAAGAAATGGCACTAAAACGATCAGATTTAGCTTTCGAAATTTTATCTGTATAATCCTGTCGGATACTATTCAATTCAATAAGGGCATTTAGTAATTCATTTTTTGAGATTAGAAACTTGTTTTCAGTTGCATTTAACTTGGCAATAGTTTCTTGCATTTTGTTCCTCTTTTCTTCCCATTTTGTAAGTGAGATAACTCCTGCACGATACATAGTATCCGCTCGCAGAAATTGAAATTTTGCGATATCATTTGCTATCCTTGTCGCCTGCATATCGATACTGTCTGACTGTATTTTTAGCTTGGCCTGCTTTATTTTGTTGTCGGTCTGTTCCAGCTTCAATTTTTGGGCCTCCGATAGCGCAGATATTTGCACATCGAGTGCTTCTGCTTTCTGCTCATAAGATTTTACAGAAAATTCTTTAGCAAGTACTTGTTCCTTGGTTCTGTCTATCAGATTAGGGTCAAAATATTCTGTTTTTATCTCAGTCAATTTTAGTAAGGTGTCACCAGCTCTAACGGTATCGCCTTCCCTGACATACCAGGATTCTATTGCACCAGGAATTACGGGGTAAATGCTTTGTGGTCTATATTCAGGCCTCAAAGTAGTTATTTTGCCCTTTGCCCTAATGGTCTGAGTCCAGGGTAAAAACATTATAACGATGAATAGAATTACAAATCCTATAATCCACCAAGATAATTTTCTTGGCCAATTAAGGGTCTGTATCTTTTTGCAGGAATCAAATTCCTCCAGTTCTTTAAATTTAACAATCTTGTCAGATATGTTCAACATAGCTTAGGTCAATTATATATTACTTGCCGGGAGTGAGGGGAGCATGATCAAAAATATTGTAGAAATAAGGTTTCATCACCAAGTCATTATATTTTCCATTGAAAATTATCTCGCCTTTGTCCATAACGATAACTCTATCACATATTGAAGCCAATTTTGTGTTTCTGGTTACGGCTACCAATGTCCATGGATATTTTTTATCGGCAAGTAAGTTAATCAAAGCATTTTTGTCATCAGTCTCGATACTGTCTAAAAGTGGTTCAGTGGCAACAAATCTAGGCATGTCAACAATACATCTTGCCAAAATTATTTTTTTAATAATTGATTGAGACAATTCGCTGCCTTCAGAACTTATCATTGTATTGAGGCCGAATTCAAGTTGATGAACGTATTTGTCGAGCCGCACCAATTTGCAGATTTCCATTACATCTTTCAAACTTACATCCTTTCTGCCCATGCATATATTTTCGCGCAGTGTAGCGTTGAACAAGTGCTCTTCTGATACATAATCGCCCATGTAAGAGCGCAGAGAAGCAATATTCAAATTTTTTCTTGGTATACCATTATATACAATAGATCCTGAGTAATTTTCATAGAGTCCCAAAAGTATTCGCAGTAGCGTAGTTTTGCCCGAGGCATTAAAGCCAGCTATTGCAATACGTTCACCCGAGTTGATATCAAGATTAATATCTTTTAAAATTTGTGGCATCGAAGGTTCAGGCTGATAATTTAACTCTCTGATTTGTATTGATATCCCTCCATCGCCAACAACTTCATTAAAATCCATACCACTCTCATCTTCAAGCTCAAGGTCAGTAATGTTACCCATCTTTTCGATACCCGTAAGTACGTCGAAAATGGTGGACATTGTCATTACTATTTTTTCAAGCGCATTTAACACGACAATCACGATGATTTCAGATGCTACAAATTGCCCTATATTCATCTGATTATCCATCACCAATAAGCCACCCACAATGAGCAATGCCAGAGTAGCTAGTGATTTAATAATGATGGAACTTGCTATTTGTAAATGTATGACATTAAAGTGCTTTCTTCTGTATTCAAGATAGCCCTCAACCAGCTGGTCTGTTTTTTCAAGGGGATATTGAGTGCGTCCCGCAAGTTTAAATGAGCCCATAGTACGACCAAGTTCCTCTAACCAATACACTACTTTGTATTTATATTTCGATTCGGAGAGGCTTGCTTTAAGCCCTCTTTTGCCTGTGAAATAAATCATAAGGAACAAAAGAAGAATGAGCGTTATACCAAAAAAAACAAAAAATGGATGATATAGTACAAGCACTGCAAGACCAAATATTATCTGAAGCGACGAAGCTGATAAATCAATTACTATTTTGGGAATTCCCTTTTGAACATTCAGCGTGTCGAAAAAACGATTCGCCAATTCGGGGGCGTACTGATCAGTTATACTTTCCATTTTTAGCCTTGGAAAACGATAAGCAAAATCAAAAGCTGTTCTTGCAAAAAGTCTTTGCTGTAGTGCTTCCATAATAACAACCTGCATTAGTACCATAGTACCAGTGATTGCCACACTAGCGGCAACAATAAAACTCAATACTACCCAAGAGCTGGTTTGTTGTTGCAGCGCAATGAGGTTGATGATTGCCTGTACACCAAGAGGGAGCGAGAGACCTATCAATCCTGAAAGAATCGCATAAATAATAACTAAGGTAATATCCTTTTTATCGAGCGACAATAACCAAATTAGTCTTTTGAGAGGTTTGCCTTCAAATGAATCTTTTTGAATTTTCAGCTCAACTTTATATGGGTCCATTATTCTTTTCTATTTTTGTTCCGTATTTATGTTTTTCGGTTTCTCGTTAAGGCGGATACAAAGGTATGCAAAATTTTCAAACATAAAATATTCTAATAAGTTTAAGATTTATCCTAAAAATGTTAAATATAAACAATTTCAAAAAAATATCTCAATCGCTATCAAATAGATCAGTTTCATTGGTAGCTGTATCCAAAACTAAGCCTATTTCTGACATAAAAATATTGTATGATGAAGGGCAGCGGATCTTTGGTGAAAATAAAGTTCAGGAACTGGTTTTGAAGTATCAAGAATTGCCAAAAGACATTCTTTGGCACCTAATAGGTCATTTGCAATCGAACAAGGTAAAGT
>CANETR010000037.1 GCA_947441325.1 Saprospiraceae bacterium | reverse complement strand
GTTGTACCTGTTCCCGAGGGTGGAGTATTCGCAGCTGTTGGAGTGCCATATATTAAACCGTTTATAAATGTTCCAGTATTATTAAACATGGAAACGTATTCTCCACCATCTGTAAGGATTAACAATGCGGAGCCTCCGGTGCCTTCTGTAAAACAAGCACAACTTTCAGCGTCCAGGTCGAAAAATCCTGCGCCATAAACCGCATTGTTTCCAATTGTAAAAATTCCATCTGCTGGAATTACTGTTCCGGCTGGAATAGTGATTGTCCAATCACCGTCTGTTAAAATAAAACAGCCGATGTTGGTGCCGGGAGGGCCAATTAGTTCTATGTATTCGCCGGTGTTGGGATCTACACCGTTACTAAGTGAAGGGCTATACATGACTTCATTGATTACAACAGCAGCCGAACTGCAACTGGAAGGAGCAGTAATGTTGATTGATCCATTTGAGCCTCCGTTACAACTAACATTTGTAGTATTTGTAACAGATACTGCAAATGTTAAAACAGATGCTGTCAGTGTAATGCTTGATACTGAAGTACAACTCGAGGCGTCTGTTACAGTTACTGTGTAAACTCCAGCTCCAAGGCCTGTTCTGTCTTCAGTTGTAATACCCCCACCCCAGTTGTAACTTAGTGCCCCAGTACCGCCTGATGCAGTGATATTAATGGAACCGTTATTTCCACAAAGTGGGTCAACATGCGTTTCTGTAACAGTTATGAGTGCTGTGGATGGAATTGTAACAGACAATACCGTAGCTGGGCAACTTCCATCTGATACGGTTACGGTATAATTGCCTGGACATTGATTTGTTATGCTGGTCCCGCTTGTTCCCGAACTCCAACTGTAATTGAAAGTTCCATCTCCTCCATCTACCTGTGTGAGCTGAACGGATGAACCTGTGCATGAATTTCCGCAATTAGGCGGAACTATTACTGGAACAGCTGTGATAGGTCCAAAAAGTTGTACAAAACGGGTTAATGTTGATGGGCAAGCCCCGCTGATGGTGCCTGTAATCGGATAAATACCCGGTGTATTATAAACCTGTTGTGGCGGATTTGCTCCCGTAAAGGTGCTACCATTGCCGAAAGTCCATGTAGGAATTCCTGCCGAAGTGCTATTAATTGTTACGGTGGTTGACGATGCACAAACCACCGTAGAAGGATTTATGGTAAAGTTAACCGTAGGCGCAATCTGTGCAGTACCCTGCCATGTGAAGACAAATCCAGTTCCGTCTCCATCATAATTATTTAGTCTTATCACATACCTTTGCCCTGCTACCGCGTTCACTGTGGGACTGAATTCACCAGCTGCCCCACCTACATTAGTGGTTCCGCATGGACCTGCTCCACCAGGTGCCATGCCTGTATTAGCTCCTATAGAATTTGCAAAATTATAATTACAACAAAGTTCAGTTCCTAAACATCCGGCTGTTACATTATAAATTGCCCAATCGAATTCCGTTAAATTATTATTTGGATTAGCAGTCCATGCAATTGTACCATTGGTAGTAGCTGTAAAAGTAATGAATACGTCCTGTTGGGGATTGCTGAGGTGGCAGCTGGGTGTCACCGCAGATCCTGTAAAGATATTCATGTTATTGACGCTCAAAGGATTTGCAGCATTACAGTATGGGATTGCATTGGAGCATTCATCTCCGGCTGAAGGGTTGGTAGGAGTCTGAGAGGTGATACAAAGCTGAAAAGTTCCGTTTATTCCACTGCTTGAAGCAACACCAATAATAACAGTAGTTCCTATTGGATTGGCCTGAACTATCGTAGAGGTATTAGCTCCGACTTGGTTGTTACAAAAGTTGATAACACCATCAGCACATGGCGTGGCATCATAAATCACCGTTAAATCTCGGATTGTCCCCGGTGTAACAGTAATGGTGTTCTGTGTACCAGTTACGGTATATTGAAACCAAACATAATTATTCGCCGCATTACCGCTGCAGGTGGTTGTCAGGTTGTCGGATGTACCACCGACACTGGTAAAGTTCTGACAAATATTTCCCGAAACAGGCACTGTAATCGGAGTGGCAGTTGTGCAATCATCAGACTGTGCAAACAGTTGATTTGACAATAGAATGGCACTAAGGAAGTAGAGTATTTTTTTCATAAATACCTTTTATTTTTTTGTTTGGATTATTCTTGAATGTACTGAAAATAAGGGATTTTTACAAAATCAGCCTTTTGTATTTCTCTATTTGGAAGTATCATAATTCTGACATTTTCTCTTAGAGAAAAATAAACTATTTCAGTTTCTTTTCTGGAAGCTTCTATTTTTTCGATAATTTCAACTCCTACAGTCGGGTTGATTCTTGAGTTGACAACCTGAATCTGGAATGTACCCAAAGCCTTGCTCCAACGCTGATTGAGTGCATCGAAAACCTTTTGTTCTTCTGGTGTTCTGGATGGTTTAACCGTTTCTTGTGCTATAATCTCAGTAGAGATTATAAAAAATGAAAGCAATGTAAAAAATAATGAAAGTAACTTCATAGCCTTATTTTTTTGAATAATACCTGATTAAATATTTAGTTTTTTGTTTTAAAACTGATATTAGAACGTATATTTTTTCAATTTTGTATCAGCAGTTTCTGCTTTTTAAAATTGTTGCCAAGATATGAAAATTTTAAATAAACCCAAAGTCTAAAATTCCTTTTTACCTTTGAAGTGAATTTTAGTTTAACAGATGGGAAAAATAGATAGCAGTAGCAGCTTTTGGAGTCTGCAATTTTCAGTAATGTTATTCGGTGGTGCTTCAATTTTTGGAGCCTTATTACCCTTGAATCCTTTCCTGTTGGTTTGGGGAAGAACTGTTTGGGCAGTGTTGTTTTTAATGTTGCTGATTTACCTGAATAAAGAGAAAATCAATTTCTCGAAAAAGGAAAACTATCTGAATGCATTGGTACTTGGGGCAATACTTGCCATACACTGGACCTCTTTTTTTCAAAGTATTCAAATGGCAAATGTAGCTGTGGCGGTCCTTACATTTTCTTCCTTTCCCCTTTTTACCATGTTCTTGTCGCCTTTATTTAAATTTGGAAAAATAACACAAAAGAACATATTCTCAGCTTTACTGATAATTGCTGGCATAGGCATAATGGTGCCCCTCGGTGATTGGGAAGGCCTTTATCTTTATGGCATTTTGTGGGGACTTTTATCTGCGCTGAGCTTCTCACTCTTAGTACTAACCAATAAAAAAATATCCTCCGGTTTTGGACCTTTCGAACAGGCTTTTTGGCAAAATGCAGCTGTTTCAGTTTTGCTTCTTCCCGTTTTGTTTTTTTACGAAATTAACCTCAATCTCAAGGAACATTTTTATTGGATGATTTTGGGTACTGTTTTTACTGGTTTATCACATGGGCTTTATGTCTACGGACTGAAAGGTACAGACGCTCAAAAAGCCAGTCTTTACGCTGCATTAGAACCTGTTTATGCCATTTTTTGGGCCTTGATTTTTTTAGGTCAAATTCCCGGGTTGAGGGAAATATTGGGTGGTCTAATAATATTGTTTGCAGTTAGAAACGGAACAAAAAACTGACAGAAACGGAGATTTAACTTTTACTAATTTTTTTCTAAAGGAATAAACCGGTATTTTTGCCACATCTAAATAAAACAACATACTATGGAATTAAGAAATATCGAACCTAAAGCAGTTTGGAATCATTTTGCTGATTTGAACGCAGTTCCCCGTCCTTCAAAAAAAGAAGAACGTGTTATCGCCTTTATTCAGGACTTTGGAAAAAAACTTGGACTCCCGACCTACACCGATGAAGTTGGAAATGTCATTATAAAAAAAGCGGCAACAACAGGATTAGAAGATCGATCAACCATTGTTTTGCAGAGCCATTTAGATATGGTGCATCAAAAAAATGCCGATACTGTTTTCGATTTCGACAGCGAAGGAATTAAAATGTATGTTGATGGCGATTGGGTAAAGGCGCAGGGCACAACCCTTGGTGCCGACAACGGCATGGGTGTGGCTACAATTATGGCCTTATTATCTTCAAGCGACATCGCTCATCCTCCATTAGAAGCGCTTTTCACCATTGACGAAGAAACAGGAATGACTGGCGCTTTGAACCTCAAAGGCGGATTGTTGAATGCAAAATATATGCTCAATCTCGACACAGAAGAAGATACCGAACTCACTATTGGTTGCGCTGGCGGAATTGATGTGACCGTGACAGGAAAATATCCTACCCTATCAGTTCCTTCTGGTCTTATGTTTTATAAAATTTCCATTAAAGGCCTTACTGGCGGGCATTCTGGCATGGACATACACCTTGGTCGTGGCAATGCAAACAAACTGATGAACCGTTTGCTTTTGAATGCACAACGCAGTTTAGGAGTTATGATAGCTGAAATCGACGGTGGCAGCCTGCGCAATGCTATTCCAAGAGAGTCTTTCTCAATAGTTGCAGTTTCTGCCGAAAAAGTTGAATCATTCAAAAAAATGTTGAATGACTATCACGCAACTATCAAAGCTGAATACAACACAACAGATCCGAATATTACCCTACTTTTCGAAGAAAGTGCAGCAGTACAAACTGTCGCCGATAATAACTTTGTCAAATCGCTACTTTCGGCTGTTTATGCCTGTCCAAATGGCATTTACAGAATGAGTCCTGATATCAAAGACTTGGTGCAGACCTCTAATAACCTTGCCCGTGTACTGCTCAAAAATGGCGAATATAAGGTCTTGTGCCTTACCCGCTCCTCAGTCGATTCAGAAAAAATGGACGAAGCAGAAGCCATCCGTTCACTCTTTGAATTGATTGGCGCCGAGGTTAGTTTTGGCGGTTCTTACCCTGGTTGGACACCAAAACCTACTTCGAGATTAGTCGAAATTATGTCAGAAATTTATATTGGTAAATTTGGCACAAAACCACATGTAAATGCCTGTCATGCGGGTCTCGAGTGTGGCATTCTCGGCACAAATTACCCCGATATGGAAATGATCTCTTTTGGACCCAACATCAGAGGTGCGCACTCACCCGATGAAATGGTGCAGATTAGTTCGGTACAGAAATACTGGGATTTTTTATTGGAAACGCTGGTTAGACTTTAGACGATAGATTAAGAGACGATAGATTAAGAGACGATAGACTGAAAGACGCTAGACTATGAGACGGAAGATTAAGAGACGCTAGAATAATTCTAAAGGTAGAAATCAGAAGTTAGAATTAAAAACTGGAGTAATTACTAAAATATAGTTTGATTGATGTCAGTATTAAAAGTCTTCCTTCGATTTTTTATTTAAATTCGAAAAAAAATTTAAGTCATAATTATCGTTGACCAAAGTCTAAAATCTGAAAATCTGACATCTGAAAATCCAAAAAATGATACACTACAATCGCATGGCCCTGCTCATCCTCGACGGATGGGGGCTCGATCCGAATCCTAAAGTCAGCGCCATCGAGGCGGCTAAAACGCCTTTTTTCGACAGGCTGATGCAGGAAAATCCAAACAGCACACTGCAGACTTTTGGAGAAGCAGTAGGCTTGCCCGAAGGGCAGATGGGAAATTCAGAAGTTGGACATATCAACCTTGGAGCCGGCAGAGTGGTTTATCAGGAACTAGCGCGAATTAACAAAGAAATTCGAGAGGGCGGACTGGCAAAAAATGTTGAATTGAACAATCTGCTCAAATATGTAAAGGAATCGGGTAAAAAACTTCATCTAATCGGACTTTTGTCGGATGGTGGCGTGCACTCGCATATTGAACATTTGAAGGCGCTTTGCGAAATTTGTGACAGTTATGGGCTGGAAAAAGTTTTTATACATGCTTGTATGGATGGCCGCGATACCGACCCCAAAGGGGGGATAAACTATATGTCTGACCTACTTTCTTCCATTAAAGACAAAAAAGTAAAGCTAGCCTCGATGATTGGCCGATACTATGCCATGGACCGAGATAAGCGTTGGGAAAGAATAAAGCTGGCTTACGATTTGTTTGTACATGGCATTGGAAAAGCTTGTTCAAATCCTTTAGAGGCCTTAAAATCGTCTTACGAAAAGGGTATAACTGATGAGTTTATCGAAGCACATTTTATGGTTGATTCTGATAACAATCCCTTGGCAAAAATCGAAGCCGATGATGCAGTGCTTTGTTTTAATTTTAGAACCGACCGTTGCCGGCAGATTACTGAAGTGCTCACGCAAAAGGATTTTCCCGACTTTGAAATGAAAACCTTGCCGCTTTATTACAGCACAATGACTCGTTATGACGAAAGTTTCAAAAGTATAAAAGTGCTGTATGAAAAGGAAGATTTGAGCAATACCTTGGGCGAGGTTTTGGCTAAAAATGGTAAAACTCAGATTCGTATCGCGGAAACAGAGAAATATCCACATGTCACCTTTTTTTTCAACGGAGGCAGAGAAGAAACTTTTGAAGCTGAGAAAAGAATTATTGTACAATCGCCAAAAGTGGCTACTTATGACTTGCAGCCCGAAATGAGTGCTCTCGAGGTGACTTCCAAAATAATGACCGAATTGGAAACAACACTGCCCGATTTTATTTGTCTGAATTATGCAAATGCAGATATGGTAGGTCACACTGGTGTTTTTGAAGCAGCTGTAAAAGCTGCCGAAACTGTGGATAATTGTCTTTCGGAATTGGTGCCAAGACTAAAAGCTCTTGGATATGGCATCATCATTTTGGCAGATCACGGGAACAGCGACTGTTTGATAAATCCAGACGGAACACCTAATACAGCCCATACTGTGAACCCTGTTCCCTGTATTTTGGTGGGAGAAAACAGCAATAGATTTAAACTAAAAAATGGCAAACTCGCCGATGTTGCTCCAACTATCCTCAGTCTGATGGGAATTGAAGTACCCCAAATAATGGATGGAAATATTATTGCAGAATAATTTATCGCAGTCTGTTAGAGGATTTTACCAATTCATCATCACTTTTGATGCCTTTGTAAGCTAATAAGCTGAATACTACGGCTATCAATGGAATAAAAAGTCCAATGCCAATACTTGCCGCTATTCCACTGCCGAAGGCAAAATATGCCGCAAGTCCGGTCAGAATAATACAAAACCCGATAATTCCCAAACTGATATTCATCTGTAATTTTCGATTTTTGAAAAGGAAAATGCAGATAAATGAAAATGCTGCAGCTACTATTAGGATTGTTAAAAGAATGACATTGTCAAAAAGATCTAAATCGCCATCTATAAATGGACCTTCACTTGCTTTTTCTGCAGTGGCAAAGGGTAAAGCAAAAAGCAATAACAACAAAACAGTTGCTGTAAGAAGATACAGGCTTTGAATTCTTTGAAGCATAATTTTTTATCAATTATAAATGTTCTAAGTTTTAATTTCACGTCTCCGATGAGCCAAAGTTAATACAAATAGCTTAATGTACAAAACAGCAGATATATATATCATCGATGCCAAAAGAACTCCTGTGGGTAAATTGTATGGTTCTCTGGCATCCGTAAGGCCAGACGATTTGATTTCGGGCCTAATTTCCGGTTTTTTTCAATCTAATAAACAGCTTGTCAGCACAGAATTGGATGCCTTGATTTTGGGTTGCGGCAATCAGGCGGGAGAGGACAATAGGAACATTGCTAGAATGGCAGTTCTGCTCTGCGGCTTGCCTCATACAGTTTATGCATCAACTGTGAATAGTCTCTGCAGTTCCGGATTGGATTCAGTTTTACAGGCAGCTCGCATGATTGCCTGCGAGGAGGCCGATTTTTGTCTTGCCGGAGGTGTGGAGACGATGAGTCGAAGCCCTTTTATTGAGAGCAGGACAGACGGAACCCACGAAGACAGTACGCTTGGTTGGCGTTTTACAAATGATCGGATAACTGATTTTATACCAACCCATTCCATGCCCGAAACAGCCGAATTGCTATCAAAAAAGTATAGCATCAGCAGAGCAGAACAGGACAATTATGCTTTTCTAAGTAGAAACAGATATGAATCTGCCCTGAGAAGCGGTTTTTACAACAATGAAATTCTTCCAGTTTTTGAAAAAGACAAAAATTTACGCTTAGATAGAGATGAACAACATCGAATTTTATCCATATCATTGCTGGAACAGTTACCGACCCTGGTCAAATCCGGAACTCATATCACGTTGGGAAATTCTGCCAGAATAGGCGATGGCGCTGCGATTGTGGCATTAGCATCTGAGAACTATATCAAAAGGCATAATATACAACCACTCGCAAGAATTGCCGCAATGTCAAATGCTGCCGAACATCCCGATTTGATGGGCATGTCGGGCATTAGTGCACTAAAGAAGGCTTCGAAGCAGTCGGGTATAAACCTTAGCGATATCGAACTTTTTGAACTATCGGAAGCCTTTGCAGTTCAGATTTTAGCAGCTGAGAAAGAAGGTATTGCCGATTTATCAAAAATCAACACTAAAGGTGGTAGCATTAGCATCGGAAATCCTTTGGGAATGGGCGCTGCAAGACTTCTAACAACTTTGCTAAATCAATTGAACTCAGATAAAACTTTAAAATACGGAGCAGCCGCTTCAGGCGCGGGATTGGGCACAGGAGCAGCAATCATTCTTGAAAATTTGATTTCCAAACCAATATAATTCAGTAATCTTTTTTATAACTCTATTTTCAAAAAAGTTACTATTTTATGCAATACTATATTTAGCTAGCGAATCGACGAATTCATCAAAAAAAGTAATAGATTTGCGTCTGTTAATTTAAGCCTTTATTAAAACAAAACAATTCTGAATCATGAAATTACTCGATGGAAAAGTAGCCCTTATCACCGGAGGTTCAAGAGGAATCGGTGCATCAATCGTGAAAAAATTTGCTGAGCAGGGCGCACATGTTGCCTTCACTTATCGCAGCAATGAAGAAAGTGCAAACATAGTAGCGGCAGAAGCTGCAGCCCTTTGCGAAGGTGTAAAAGTGATCGGTTACAAATCAGATGCGGCCTCTTTTTCGCAAACGCAGGAGCTGATTGATGCTGTAATCAAAGAATTCGGAACCATCGACGTGCTAATCAATAATGCCGGTATTACCCGCGACAATCTACTCATGCGAATGAGCGAAGAGCAGTGGGACGATGTCATAGAAACAAACCTTAAATCGCTGTTCAATTTTACCAAAAATATCATCAAGCCAATGCTAAAGGCCAGAAAAGGCAGCATCATTAATATAACATCTATTGTTGGCGTAAGCGGCAATGCCGGACAGTCAAACTATTCAGCATCCAAGGCCGGTATCATAGGTTTTACCAAATCGATGGCTTATGAAGTCGGTTCTCGTAACATCCGTTGCAATGCCATTGCTCCGGGCTTTATCGATACTGAAATGACGCATGCACTCGATGATAAACTCAAAGAAACCATGATCAGCAATACAGCACTGCAGCGTTTTGGCCAGGCCGAAGAAATTGCCAATGCCTGTTTGTTCCTTGCTTCCGATCTTTCGAGCTATATCACCGGTGAGGTGCTTATGGTGACAGGGGGAATGCGCTAAACAATTTGAGAATTAGCCAATTTGAAAATTTGAAAATTGTTCTTGTCTCTGGATAAAGAGAAGTCTAAATTTTTGAATTAGGAAATTGCAATTAAATAGACACTCTCATAGTTAAGTAAAAGTAAACAAAGTACCTCAAGGCGGATCATGCCTTTTTTGTCTTTTTCGATAAAGTCAAGGATTAGAGTCTTGATACTTGATACCTGATACTTTATACCTGCTACAAATTTCAACTTTAATAATCAGCCCGTGAAAGTCTTCCTACTCCTCGAACCGCCATTCAGTACTATCAGCCTTGAACTTGAAGATGCTGCTGAAGCAAAAAAATACAGC